>QWQL01000201.1 GCA_003670825.1 Planctomycetota bacterium | reverse complement strand
TGATGGCTGCTGCGTGCGAGGCGCAACTAGGGCAACCGCGGGACGTGTCATTCCAGTCGACACTCGATCGCACAGAGCAGTTCTACATGGAATTGCTACCGAGGGCTTTTGACTCCAATAAAGCCCACGATCTGATCATCGGTCTGCATGGGCACGGTTCAACGCGCAAGCAGTTCGCGCTCGATGCCCGTTCAGAATGCGCATCCTTCCGTGAGTTCGCAGGCAAGTACGGCATGATTGCCGTGAGTCCGGATTACCGGGCACCGACCTCCTGGATGGGGCCAGAGGCTGCCGCGGACATAGTTCAGTTGATCAAGGGATTGAAGGCGGCATACAAGATCAACCGGGTTTTCCTCGTAGGGGGGTCTATGGGAGCTTCCTCTGCCTTGACATTTGCGGTTCTCTATCCAGAACAGGTGGATGGCGTGATGGCGATGAACGGCTTGGCCAATCACGTGGAGTATAAAAATTTCCAGGATGCGATCAACGCTTCGTTCGGTGCCAATGGCGGGGATGTGAACGAAGAAAAGAAGAAGCGCAGTGCCGAATTCTATCCCGAGCAACTGACCATGCCGGTGGCGTTTACCGTTGGAGGCAAGGACACGTCGGTTCCAGGGGACTCCGTCAAGCGGTTGTATCAGAAGCTAAAGAGCATGAACCGCAAGGTGCTGATGATCGAGCAACCCAATGGCGGGCATGGCACGACGCGCACCGATGCGATGGAAGCCCTAGAATTCATGCTCGCGAATGCGAAGCCAGTGAAAAAGAATCGTAAGTGAATGTGGAGAGGGCGGCGGGTTTGTATTCGTGTGTTGTGTGACTTTCACCCGCATGCCAACGCCCCCGACAAAGCAGGAGCAGTATACAAACAGACAGTGGGCGATACAGGGCTCGAACCTGCCACGGAATCATCGGGGGGAAATGGGCATGGCACTCAAAGCGCTGCAGAAAGCGCTGCACTCGATGCGACGGAAGCCCCGCTGGGTTCCGATTTGAGAGCCGTGGTCAGCGCCTGGCCGAACCTTCCCAACGCAATCCGGGCAGGCATCCTAGCGATGATCGGCGCGGCTAAGTGACTGACGCCCCCCCCCTTTATTGGTCCAGTCGGGATGTTAGGGTTTTTACTTTTGACAGCACCATCTTAGCGATCTGTGCGTGGGCCGAGTTGTCCCGGTGACCAGTGGACACACGTGCATATCCCCGTGCTGTGGACTGCGGGTAACCGTCCTCTGATGCACTAAGTTGGAAGCCTGCTGGCGACGACTCGCTATCTAATCTGCGGCTAGTTCACCGTCATTGCCACTCGATTCGACACGCTCGCGAAAGTCTTGGTTAGCCTTCTTGGTGCTGCCCCCCCGTGCGCCCCACTGCTTCACATTGGCCTGGTGAGCCTCGCTGTAGTAGGGGTAGTAGTATTTCTGGATCACCGGGATGTTCTCCACTGGGATCAGGACGCGGCCCAATACCGACACGCACAGTTCGGGCTGCCCGTCCTCTTTTGCACGCTTCAATGCCCGGTAGACGGCACGGGCATTGGTGCCCATGTGCTCGCCTACCTGGGCAATCGTCCACAGTTTGTCTAAGTCGATCTTCATTGTTGTCTCTTATTTGAGCAGAGCGATGCAGGCCGAAAGCAAATCGTGGGCGGGCATTTGAAATCGGGCTGGCAGTGCTGAGTTCTCGCCCCCAATCGGATCAGCAGCATGTATTTTATCCACTGGTCGGTCACGTTACCACCACAATCTCGGTCGCCACTGCGGCGGCCAATTGGCGATCGGATTCGGCGGCAAATACGTCGGCCCGTTCACGCATGTACTTCGCACAATACCGCAGTGCATCCCCCCTGCGAGGAAAACACTCGACCGGCATCATGCCCGTGTTGTGGACTGCGGGTAACCGTCGCTCTGACACACTGCTTCATTCACCGTTTCAACTACGGCCCCCCCCCCGTGCGTACAGGGAAGGGGCCGCCTTCCATGCGAGGATTCCACACTGGCCCCGGTTCACCCCCGTGCATACGGGGAAGAGTGCCCCCCCCGTCCTTGGGCGATTACATTCTGCGGTTCACCCCCGCGCATACGGGGAAGAGAAACAAAAACCGACTCGACTGTAGCCGCCGGGAGTCAGTCAGTCCCCGCCCGCCGCAGCGTGACCTCGAGTTCCCCCTCGTTGTCGGCCAGTTGCGTCCAGTCATCCGCGCAGCGGAGGACGAGTTGGCCGGTGATCGGCGCGGTGAATGTGCATGTGGGTCCGAGGGCGATCGGGGCGGAGAGCGTGAAGCCCCCGTCGGCCTCGGCGAGGACGGCCGCCTCGAGCCGGCCGCGGCCCGCGCCGGCGCCCGCCGCAGTGCAGGGCTCGCCGGCCGTGGCGGTCTTCCAATCCCCATCGGCCTGCACGGCATAGTCGTCGCCCCGCTCCACCGTCAGGCCGCTGGCCTGCCACCCCGCGGCCGCCTTCACCTTCGTCGTCAGGCTCGCCTTGCCCGTCAGCGGTCGGAAGCGGGCCTTCCATGGCCAGGGCACGAGATCGGCACGGTAGCCGTTGCCCACGGTCTTCAGGAACTGGTCGTACTCGAACGACACCTCCTTCGCGACCGGCCCGTAGACCGTCTCGAACGACACCCCCGGACGCTCCTCCATGAGCGCGATGGCCAGCGGCTTGAACCGGTCGGCATAGTTCGGGTTGTTGGCAAGCATGTGGCACAGCGCCCAGCGCCAAGCGTAGTCCTGCCAGGTGCCCGAGGGCGTCCGGCCGGGAACGGCGATCTCCAGGAGCCCCCGCTTCGGCTGGGCCTGCTGGAGATAACCCATCACGGCCGGCGCGACGTCGACCGCCTGTTCGCCCTCCTTCCAGTAGTTGCCCAGTTCGGCCACGCCCTCCGCCAGCCAGGTGGGCCCGGTGGAGCCGAAAGCCATGTGACAGAAGCCGTGTGTGCACTCGTGCTGGATCACGCCATGGTCGGCGCAGGAGTAGAGTGTGGCCTTTCGCTGATCACCGAGTCGGGCGTTGAAGCAGATGCCGGCCCCCTCACGGATCTTGGCGACGCCGTCGGGTTCAGCGAGCGTGCCCGCCGGGAAGGCCGCCAGATCGCGGACGATGAAGCCCTCGATCAGGCCCGTCGGCCCGCGGCCGAAGTACTTCTCGAGCAGCCCCGCCATCCGCTCCAACTTGTCGAGGATGATCCTGCCCTCCCGGTCTGACACGTCGGTGAGGAACGCGAAGTGGGCCGACCGGATGAGCCGCGGCTCCTTCGGCGGCTCGTCGGACAGGCCGCGGTATTTGTTGGCGAGCTTTTCGTCCCCTCGCTCCTTGACCGCGGCGGCCGCGGCCGTCTCCACGACGAGCGCCTTTGCCACCACGTCGCCGCTGTCGAGCCGCACCGCCTCGAGCCGCACGACCTTCGCCCCCGGCTCGATCAGCCGCAGGTCGCCACTCTCCAGTTGGGCATCCACGTCTTTTGCGACCTTGAACGACAGCACCGTCTTGCCGTGGAATGCCTGTTGCTTTGGCAGCTCGACCGCGAGCCTGCCCTTGGCGGTGAGTTTCACGGCGGCCGTGACCGTGCAGTCGGCGAAGTCGGCCGGCTTCGCGGGCAGGGTCACGCCGATGGCCGCTCCGGTCGCGTCGATGAGCGTGATCGCGGCCAGTTCGCCCTCGGACTTGCCCAGACCGTTGAGCCGCGTCTGAAACCGCACCACCTGGCCCGGCTTCAGCTTGGCCACGTCGAACCTGCCCGTCACCCGCACGTCGGCCGGAAAGGCGAGCAGCCGGCCGTCGGCCAGCGCCACACCCTGCTCGCCCTCGGCCTGCACCAGCACCTCGCGGCGCTCGCCCGCCTCGTTACGGACGGTCAGCCGGCCGCGGGCTACCGACTCGACGGTGCCGGAGAGATTCAACTGTTCGACGATCGACAGTTGGGCGCAGGCCACGCCCGCAAACCCCACGACCGCCGCCGCCCCGAAGGCGACGCGGATTCCTTTCGATATTCGCATCATGAAAACCGCTGCTCAGCGGCCAACGGCGCGTTTGTCCGTGCCTTGACCCGACATGAGCGTCGTGCCAACCGCCTCGATGGCGACGCCCGCCGGCGCCGTCACCCACGAGCGGATCGACCCGTCAGGCTGCCGCTCGTGCCGCACGCGGATCGGCCCGCGCGGCGTGGGATACGTGCCCTCGGCCCAGTCGAGGTTGCC
Source organism: Planctomycetota bacterium (assembly GCA_003670825.1). GTDB lineage: Bacteria > Planctomycetota > Planctomycetia > Pirellulales > UBA1268 > QWPN01. The sequence goes on along the minus strand of QWQL01000201.1, from coordinate 26,706 downwards.
GAGCACGGGGGCGATCCGGGCTTTCGCGAAGCCCGGCTCGGCCGGCGACACGCCGAGCACGTGGCGGGAGAGCCACGCCGTCGGCCCGCTCGCCCAGCCGTGGCAGAGGCTGTGGCGAAAGCCCTCGTAGCAGTAGGCTCCGCAGTCGCCGTGGATGTCTTTCTTGCCCTCGGGCACCAGCTCGTCGATCCGCGTCGCGTTCTCCATCCAGGCGAGGTCGAAATCCTCCCAAAACGTGGTCGCGCCGAGGTCCAGCATGCCGCCCCAGTAGGTGCGGATCAGGTCGAGGGCCGCGTCGGCCCGCCCCGCCTTCGCCAGCGCGCCAAGCACGTAGAACCCGTAGAACGTGGAGACGCCGGCGGGGCCGCCCGGCAGCAGCACGGCGTTGGCCGTCTCCTTCGCGTCCCGCATGCCCGCAAGCGTGAGCAGGGCCGCGCCGCTCTTCGAGCCGTTCACTTCGGGCACCACGCTCCGCGCGCGGTCGGCCGCCGTGCGACAGATGCCCGCCACCCGGTCGTCGCCGAGCTCGGTCATCAACCGCGTCCCCGCGTCGAGCGTCATCACGAGCAGTCCCTGCAGCCCCGCCGTGACCCCCTGCGCGTTGGGCGAGCTCGGCCAGTCGAGAAACCGCATACCGTCGATCTGTTCCTTGCCATCGGGACCGACGAGCCCGGCTAGCCGCTCAAGGAGCGCGGCGAGATAGGGCTGCTGGGCTTCAAGATACTTCCTGTCCCCGTGGTGACGCCACATCTCCTCGTGGATCAGCACCCACCACATCGAGTAGCTGGAGATGCCATTCATCCACTTTGGCAGCGGTGTCACGTCGCGGGTGAGATCGAGCGACTTCGGCACGACGTCGTTGAACCCGAACACGGCGTTGATCGTGCTCACCTCGGGGTGCATGTCGCCGATCCAGACGAGCCGGTCTCGCTTGATGCCGTCCCAGAGGTAATCCTGCATGCAGAGGTGGACGGTGTCGGCCCCGACCTCCCAGATCCGGTTGAGCCGCTCGTCGGAGCAGCGAAACGAGCCGACCCGGGGCACGTCGCGGATGCCAAGCACCGCGCGGACCTGCGTCAGCCGCACGGGGCGGTCCGGGTCCACGGCGTCGATCCGTACGAATCGGAAGCCGCTGGGGCCGATCGTCTGCGTGCCGAGCCAGGGAAGAGTCACGACCTGATCGCGGACGGCGTGGTCGTTGCCGGCATTCTTCTTGCCACCGAGATCAGCCATCGCCTCGCTCGCCGACTCACCGAGCCGGATCCGCGCCCGCACCGGCTCCTTGCCGGGCGTCAGCGGCGTGAGCAGTTGAACGTGCCCCTGGATCTCGCGACCGAAATCGAGGAGCACGCCGCCGGTCGAATCTGGCGTGGATTCGATCAGGCACGGTGGAAGCGGCGCCTCGAGCAACGGTTGCCCGGCGTGTGGGGCGAGGAGCGTTTTCGTGTCGGAAACGCCATGTTCGCTCTGCCACACGACGCGAACCGGGTCGAGATAAAAGTCGGCGACCGACGACCGCTTCGCCGTGCCCGGCTGTTCGGCGGCGGCAACCGTGATCAGCGCGGTCCACCAGAGCGCGGCGACGGTGAGCGACACCCTTCCCGGTCGCCGCGCCGCGGCATCGAGTTTCCGTCCGGCGGCATGCATGCTCATACGCAAGAGTTCCTCCGTATCACCTGTTCCCGCCATGCTACGCGGGGAAAGTTGGCGGCCCGCAGCCGACGCGCCGGCTGCCTCACTCGACTTTCATCCAGAAAGGGGCGGCGGCGAACCAGGCTACCGTCGCGACGAGCATCACGGTCTTCACGACGTCGAGCGACAGGGCGGGCGTCGCTCCCGGCTCGCCGGCGATCGACTGAACCATGAAAACGGCCGGGGGCACGATCGTGCCCGCGAGGGCGAGGAGGCCGACGGAGGTGGCTGCGGCTTTCATGACGGGTCTCCGTCCAGGATTCAGGCTCGCACCGCGATCGAGTCGCGGGCGGCCAGCTTCGAGAGGATGATGTAGAGCAGGCCGCAGGCGATCGCGCATGGCAGCGGCAGGTAGGAGGCGAACACGCCCTGCGTCTTGTAGAGCCACATCGCCACGGCCACCGGCACGAGCCAGGCTACGAGCACCACCAGGTTGAAGGCGGACCCGCTCCGCTCGGCCGGGTCGCGGGGAATGCCGACGGCGTCGGCGAAAAAGTGGTCCACCACGATGATGCCGCCGATCGGCGCCAGGATCGTGCCGTAGATGCCGACGAAGTCGAGCAGGTTCATCGCGAAGGCTGGGAAGATGCCCGCCGCGATGCAGAGGCCGCCGGCGAGCAGCGTGGCCCCGGTCCGCGAGATTCCCGGAATCATCCCCTGGAACGCGAGGCCCGCTCGGTAGATCGTGGGATTGGCCGTCGTCCAGCCGGCGATGATCACGCAGATCAGCCCTGCCCAGCCGACGGCGTCATTGACCATCGTGCCCGGGTCCTTGCCCACCTGCGGATCCACGCCATGCTGCCGGACCCAGTAGATGAGCAGCAGGGCCGCACAGATCCAGGCGACGTAGTGGCCCAGAAACATCCCCGACGCGCTCGCCCAGCCCGCGCTCGGCTTCTTCGCGAACCGTAGCACCGAGAGGTCGGCCATGCCGATGTGCATCGCCGCGTTGCAGAACCAGGAGAAGAAGACGATGCCCAGGAACGAGATCGTCCTGGGTGCACCCGCAGGGGGCGTGAGCAGCGCCCAGATGTCGACCGTGCCGAGCCGGCCGAGCGTCACCAGCGCGCAGGCCACGAACACGAGAAACATCCACGGCGCCGCGTAGTGGCCCACCTGGGCGACCACGCCGTAGCCCTTGAGCGCGACGAGCGTCATCGCCACGCCGATGGCGACGCACGAGATGATCCAGGCCGGACCCGTCGGCATTGTCGACTGGAACGTCGGCATCTCGATCGTGCCGGGGGGAAAGAACGGCCCGACCGCCGTCGCCGAGACCGTGATCATCGAGCCGGCCAGGAAGCAGAAGAGGAGGCCGTTGGCGAGGTTGTAGAGCTTCACGAGGCCGCTCCCCGCGATCTTCTCCATCTTGTAGTAGAGCGTGAGCCGCTCATCACAGGCGATGGTGGCGGTGAGGTACCGCCAGGTGAGCACGGCCAGCAGATTCCCAAGCAACAGGCCCACGATCAGGCTGAAGGCGTCGGCTCCCCACTTCACGAAGAGCGGCCCGATCATGAACTCGGTGCCGGCGGTGTGCTCGCCGGCATACATGCCCCAGAACGCACTCGGCCCCTTGAGCGCCTTGGCGGGCACCCGCTGCCGTTCGTATTCGCTCGAGGCCGACTCCTCGAGTTCCTCGATCTCGCGCTCCAGGCTGTTTATGTTCGCCTCCCCGTGACGCTCGTCTCGTACTTCCGCACGTCGTCGAGCCAGGCCTCGCCGACCGGCACGCCCTTGTCCTGGCAGTAGTGGTCCCAGATCGCACCGAACGGCAGGCTCTTGGCCTCCTCCTGGAGGGCGAGGCGGGCCGTGAGGTCCCCGTCCTTCTCGGCCTTCCTGATCCCCGGCGGTTCGAGCAGCGCGATGAGGAGCGCTCGGAGCATGTTTCGGGTGCCGATCGCCCAGGCGGCGATCCGGTTGATGCTGGCGTCGAAGTAGTCGAGGCCGATGTGCACCCGCGACGGATCACCGCAGGCCACGATCTCGCGGGCGATCGCCAGGAGGTCGTCGGTGAGCGTGACAACGTGGTCGCTGTCCCAGCGGACGCCGCGGCTCACGTGGAGGAGGATCTCCGGCAGGTAGACGAGCACGCTCGAGATCTTGTCCGAGATGCTCTCGGTGGGATGATAATGGCCCGCGTCGAGGCAGAGCAGCTTCTTGCGCGTGATGCAGTAGCCCAGGTAAAACTCGCTCGACCCCACGGTGCAGCTCTCGCTACCGATTCCGAAGAGCTTCGGTTCGACGGCATCGAGGTTGTGCTTCGGCGAGAGCGGCCTCTCGAACACCGCGTCGAGCGATTCCGCGAGCCGCTCCCGCGGGGCCAGCCGGTCGGCCGGCGTATCCTTGAAGCCGTCGGGCACCCAGACGTTGGTCACACAGGGCGTGCCGAGCGCCTTGCCCATCGCGGCCCCGATCTCCCGTGATCGCCGGCAGTGCTCGATCCAGAACTTCCGGATGCCCTTGTCGGCGTGCGAGAGCGTGAACCCGTCGGCCGCCTTGGGATGGGAGAAGCAGGTCGGATTGAAGTCGAGCCCCACCCCGCGGCTCTTCGCCCAGGCGATCCAGTTGGAGAAGTGCGCCGCCTCGATCTGATCGCGATCCACCTTCCTGCCGCCGAACTCACCATAGAAGGCGTGGAGGTTGAGCCGGTGCCTTCCCGGAATCACCGCGAGCGCCGCATCGAGGTCGCTCCGCAGCTCCTCCGGCGTGCGGGCCCGCCCCGGGTAGTTGCCGGTGACGGCGAGGCCGCCGCCGACCGCGCCCCCCTGATTCTCGAAGCCCCCGACGTCATCCCCCTGCCAGCAGTGGAGCGAGATCGGGATCTTCGCGAGCGCCGCGCAGGCCTTCTCGGCGTTCACCCCGACCGCCTCGTAGCGGTCGCGGGCGATTCTGAACGCGGCGTCGATCTGTCTGGCGGTCGGCATCGGCGGGAAACACCGGGAACGTGGCGGGCAGGTTCACCTCGACGCCGCGGCGTCGGGCCCTTCGACGAAAGTTTACCGATCCCGGTGAGGTTCTGCAAGATCGGCGTGGTCGCGGCATACGGCGCCACGTGCGTGCCGAAGCGAGCGGACGCGCCGCCGTCGATGCTCGCCGTGTCGATCCCCGCGGCGTGCACGCGGCGGTGCTCGAGACAACAGCCCGCGTGATCGGCTCTGCCGCCGCTACACTCTGTCCACCCGCCCCTCGGGCGACCGCTCGCCGCGGGCCAAGGTGGAGGCCATCGACAGTCCCGGAGCGGATCGCCATGCCACGCCGTCAGACGGTTTCTGCGATCGGTGTCGCGAGCCTCTTCCTGGCGCTCGCCGCGACCTCCGCTGCCGTCGAACCCTCCGCGCGACCCGAGAAGGTGGCGAGAGTCTTCGTCCTCGCCGGACAGTCGAATATGGAGGGGCAGGCGGTCGTCGATCTAGCCGGCCGCGATTACAACGACGGCAAGGGGACCCTGACGGCCCTCATGCGGCATCCCGACAATGCGGCGCGTCTTGCGTGGCTGCGGGACGCCGACGGCACCTGGCGCACGCGTGACGACGTCTTCGTGCGCTACGCGCGCGAGGATGAGCCCCTCCTCGCCGGACCGCTCGGGATCGGCTACGCGGTCTACGGCGGCACGCACCACTTCGGCGCGGAGCTCGCCTTCGGCAAGATCGTGGGGGGCTTCTTCGCCGCACGTGGCGAGCCCGTGCTGCTCGTGAAGACCGCCTGGGGCGGAAAGAGCCTGTTCGCCGACTTCCGCCCGCCGTCGGCCGGGGCCACGACCGATGCCGAGGGGCGTGCCGTGCCCGCGCCCGGTCCGTATTACACGCGGATGGTCGCCGAGGTGAAGAAGGCGCTCGCCGCGGTACCCGAAATCGTCCCCGGGGCGACACGCGGGGAACTGGCCGGATTCGTGTGGTGGCACGGCTGGAACGACGGCGTTGACCCTGAGCGCGCGGTCCCGGCCTACGGGGACAACCTCGCCGCGCTCCTCCGCGATGTGCGCCGCGACCTCGACTCCCCCGAGCTTCCTGTCGTGATCGGCGAACTGACCGGCCCGTGGATCGATGCTCCCGAGGAGTGGGAGGCACTGCGCCGCTCCCAGCGGCTCGTCGCGGAGCGGGGCGAGTTCCGCGATCACGCCCGGTTCGTCGGCACGCGTACGTTCGTGCGTGCCCCGGAAGACTCCCCGAATCCGGGCCACGGCCACCACGAATTCGGCAATGCCGAGACCTACCTCCTCGTCGGCGAAGCTCTCGGCCGGGGGATGGTGTCGCTCCTTTCCGGCGATCCCGTGGCTCCCACGCCGCCCTACGCCCACGGGCCCATCCCGGACGACGCTGCGGTCCCCGGCCAGCCCGCGGGCCGTTCCGAGATCGGCTTCGAGGGCTTCCGGATCCTCGTCGACGACCGGCTCCTTCCCGGTGGACCCGAGGAGACGCTCGGGAGGGAAGCGCTTGAGTTCCTCCGCGCCAAGCTCGTCGACATCCGGATCGTCATGCTTCCCGACCGTCTCGCTCGGCTGCGCGAGGTGCCGATCGTCGTCGATCTCTCGTGCGGCGACCTGGGCCCGATGCAGTATCACCCCAGCGCCGACTGGCTCGCCGAGCACGGGTATCCGCGGAGCCTCGTGCGCTGCGTCCATCTGCCGAGGGCGGCGGACGTGGCGACGAAGCGCAACGTCGCGGAGCAGCCCTGGGTGATCCTCCACGAACTGGCCCACGCCTACCACGACCGGGTGCTCGGGTTCGACGACCCGCGTGTCCTCGCTGCGTGGAAGGCGTTCAAGGCGGGGGGCAAGGGGGACAAGGCTCTCCTCTACGACGGCTCGCGCGTCCGCCACTACGGCCTCACCGACCAGAAGGAGTTCTTCGCCGAGATGACCGAGGCCTTCTTCGGCGCGAACGACTTCGCCCCCTTCAACCGCGCCGAACTGAAGGCCGGCTTCCCCGAGCTCCACGCGCTCCTCGAGGAGATCTGGGGCGGCGGGCGGTAAAAGCGGGACAGACGCCGTTCCACGGAGACAGGTCGCAGATCCATCCCCATCGCGTCCGCCACCATCCGTTCGGCACTCTCGAACCGCGTTTTCTGATAATCTCGAGTGATTCATCGGTGTATCGGCGCCAACTCGCTACCGGTGACGGTCCTCTCTCCAACACGCAGGGCACGCCGTGAGCCGGGTACTCCACGCGATTCTTTCCGCAGCCGTCCTCGCGGCCGGGTTGCAGGCTCCGGCGATCACCTGTGCCGATGGTGCAGGGATAGACGCAGAACAAGGCCTTGTGGGGTATTGGAGTTTCGACGAAGGCGCCGGCACCGCCGTCCACGATCATTCCCCCAGCGGAGCCGACGGGCAGATCACTGGGGCCACATGGGCGAAGGGAATCCGGGGAAGCGCGCTCGAGTTCGACGGGGTGGATGACTTTGTCAGCGTCCGCCACCCGGGAAGCGGCGCGACCGACAAGGCGATCACCGTTGAAGCATGGATTCAGCCAACGGGAAGCAACGTCAACGCAAATCTCGTGTGCGCCGGACCCGAGTCTCTTGATTTCGGGATGTGGATCCAGGGGGGCAGACTCGTCGGGGGGCTGTGGAACTCCACGGGCACGCAATTCTCCGCGACGTCCGCCGGCGGTCCGACACCGGGCCGATGGTGCCACGTTGCGATGACGTGTGATTTGGATGCCGGCAAGACCGTCACCCTGTACGTCAACGGCATACCCAGCGGCACGATCGCAGCGACCGGAACCGCGATTCGGTCGGGCCACACGACGATCGACATCGGTGGGAGGACTCCCAACTCGTGGCATTTCCGGGGCCTCATCGATGAAGTCAAGGTCTACAACCGCGTGCTTGGCGCGGAGGAACTCCGCAGGCCGTACGACGACTACCTGAAACGACGAGCGGCCGAGATCGACATCACCGCATACAAGAACAGCCCTCGGATCTGGACGGGGAATCCCGAAGATCGCACCGTCTCCTTTCGCGGTTCATTCACGGTCCCCGAGCCGACCCGAAAAAGGGTCCTGATGGTGTGTGATGGTGACCACTATCAGGTGTTCTTGAACGGGAAGGTGCTCGTGCCGGGCAAGGACTTCGCCGAAGCGCAGGTCGTCGATATCACCAGCGACCTGGTGCGCGGTGAGAATGTCGTCGCCGCCCAGGCGACCGACAAAGGAGGGCGTGGCGGCTTCTTCGTCCACATCGGATATCCCTCCAAGGAATCTCCGGGAGGATACCAACTGCTGGCCAGCGGGAAGGGGATGAAGTGCAGCCCGCACCCCGCGAAGGGTTGGCAATCCCGCGAGTTCGATGATTCCACATGGACTCCGGCTCACCCGGTCGCACGCTTCGACAGTCTCGTCGCCATGAAGAGAAATTTCCCGGACGTGGGGCACGCTTCAAGGGATGTTCACGAGTTCGCCGCTCCGGAACTCCCGGGCGGGGAGTCGCTTCGGGTGGAGGATGACGGGCTGGCCCTCGTCCTGCGACAGGCCGGCGGGAAACACACCTTTCACGTCGAGGACAGCCGCACGCAGGAAACGTGGTTTATGCCGGGGCCTCCGTTTCTGATCGACGGCGATGTGTCCGCCTGGGACGGCAGCGTCCGCTGTGATCGCATCGACCGCGGCTTCAGGGTGACGGCCTCGGGGTTCGAGAAGTATCCGGGGCTGACGCTGTCCTACACGCTCGGGCTGCGAAATCGCGCTCTGGACGTGTCCTTGGATCCCATCCAGTTTCCGTCCGAGAAAAACTTCCTCTCCCTGTCCTTCCCCCTCGATTTTGGTGTCGCCCGGGCAGGGGAGGAAGGATACCTCGTGAACTCCTACGGCAATTACGACGCGCGGGAGGGGCGGATCTTCCATTTTGGCCCGGCCATCGACCGCTATCGGGATTCGGGGGAGCTGGAGCTCGGGGGCGAATCGACGATGCCTTTCTTCGGGATCGTCCGGCGTGGCCACCCTTGCGTCGCGATCGTGTCGGATTTTCCTGCCGTTGACTTCGAGTTGAAAACGTCGTTGGGGCGGCGGAGCCCCGAAGGCGATAGCCTCTATGCCACGACTCCGATCTGGAGGTACGAGCGGGGACGGATGAACGAGCCACGGCACATCACGTATCAGTTCCTGGCAAAGGGCGGATATGTCGAGGTGGCGAAGGCCTACCGGCGCTTCCTCGTGGAGACGGGGAGATACCACACGCTCAGGCAAAGAATCGAGCGGCATCCGATCTGCAGTCGTTCCGGAAACGCCAGCTTCTTCTGGGGTGCCCCTGTCGTGGGCGAGCTGCCGGCGTTCATGGCGAAGCTCGAGGAAAGCGGCGTGGACAAGGCGGTGCTGCACGTGGCGAACCGCAACGATTTTGTGGGCGGATGGAAGCGATGGCCAAACGGCATGACGGCGGCGGGCGGCACGGCAGAGGAGTTTCGAAACGCCGCGGACTTCGCGAGACAGGCGGGGTACGGGTTTTCCCCGGTGGATGAATACACGCCGTTCGCGGTCGGCGGCTCGGATTACGATGCGAGCCTGCGAGCGACGACGCGCGAAGGCGGTTATCACGAGTTTGCAAAGGAACAATGCTTCTTCCTCTGCGAAAGCCAGAAGCTCCGGTTTGCTCAACGGGATCTTCCGGGCGTGAAAGACGTTGTCGGGGAGTGCCCGTATCTGCTGGATTGCGAGGGGTGCTCCGTGTACGAATGCCACGATCCGCGACACCCGGTGACGTCCCGCGAGCAAGTCCTCGCGCGGCGCGAGCTCTTGACCTATGTCAGAGAGACGATGGGATCCGTCGTCTCGGAAGGCTCCCCGCTCGACGCGTTCACCGACGTCGTCGACGTGGGGCACGGCCACAGCATCGGGTTTCAGTGGTGGGAGTCGAAGCCCGGGGTATTCGTGCCCCTGTGGTCGCTCGTCTACGCCGGGGCCGTCGTCGATCTCTTTCGGGTGTCTGGTGCGGAAGACGGCATGCCGTATGCCGCACTCTACGGGCTGAACGCGCGATTCGACGACTACAAGGTCGGCGCCACGGAAGTGGAGTGGCACAAGAGAATCAGCGATGCCTGGCCGGACAGGAATTGCTACGAACTCGTGGGCCATGAGTTCGTCACGCCGCTCGTGCAAAAGTCACGGTTCCAGGAAAACGACTCTGTCGTGGACGTGATCGCGAACTTCGGGGATGCGGAATACCTCTACGGCGCACACCCCGTCCCGCCGCGCGATTTTCGCGTGTTTGTCGGCGGCGTCACCGTTCAGGAGTGAGGGCGCCGGTCGTGGGGTGGCGCGGCTCAGGCCACTCCTTCCCGGGTATCGCCAGGCTGACGCGACCCCCTCCGGCGACGGACCTCCAGCCGTCGCACGCTTGTGGAAATGCCCCGGAATACCCCTAAAAACCCCCTTCCTTAAAAAAACGTAACGAAAGAAAAAATTTTGTTGCATGACGGTTAGGGCCGTACTATAAATATTTGGAGTGGGCGAGGGGTCGGTCGTCTCGCCCATCAAATTCGCTGAGAAAAACTGGGTTGTGCCATGCGAGACACTTCATTGCTCAAAGCACGTATCTGGACCGTCGCCATCGCCGTTGCATCTTTGTGTGCGGGGCAGGCCAAGGCGGCAGACCAGGTTTGGACCGGCGCTGTCAGCGCCGACGTCACCACGGCGGGCAACTGGGCGGATGGCAACCCGCAGCTGATGTCGTTCAGTCCGATCGTCTTCGGCAGCAACGTCGTGGGTGGCACCATGGCGCTCCAGCCGTGGGCAACGATTGGGGGACTAACCGTGACCAGCACGACACCCATCACGATCAACGGCTCCCATTTTCTCTTTGGCAACGGCGCGCCGATTTCGTTGGCCGCCGCCGGCTCCGACCTGACCGTGAACCCGGCCTGGTTGCAGGGGTGGGGTGATATTAATTTCGACGTCGGAGCGGGGCGTACGCTCACGATGAATGGTGCTCTCGGCGAAAATTTCGGTGACGGGTGGGCTCATAACGCCGGCCTCGTCAAGAATGGTGCGGGCACGGCGGTGCTCAACGCCGCGCCAATCTCCACCGCACACAGTAACACCACCAACGGATACTACACGGGGCCTACCTCCATCAACGCAGGCACCCTGCAAGTGACCTATAACGGCATCGGCAATGCCGGTATCGGTACGCTCCCCGTCGGCAGTAGCATCACCGTAGCTTCCGGCGCCACCCTGCTGGCCACAACGAATGCTCTGGGTTACGAAACCTCGCACGCCGGCGATACTCTGACGGTGAACAACGGCGGCTCGCTCACCAGCGCTGCCGGAAGCGTGGTGCCCATGCCTTACGCCCTCAACGTCGTCGGCGGCACGATCGCCTCGGTGGACGGCGGCGACGGGTCTGTCGGATCTTTCTACTACGGGTCTACGCAGGGCACGTTCACGTCCGGCACCGACGGAACAGCCGCCACGATCAGTGCCCAAAACTTCAACCTTCAAGGCGCATCATTCAATGTCACCGACGGAGCGGGGGCGGTGGACCTGAATGTCTCCGGGAATCTGATCGGCGGCGCTTTGATCAAGAACGGCGCCGGCGTCATGCGGCTCTCCGGGAACAACTCCTACTCCGGCAATACGACCGTCAACGGCGGCACGTTGCAAGTTGCCGGAGGGGGGTTACTGGCCGGCGGCTTTTATACTGGTGCGATCGGCATCGGCACTGGAGCGAACCTGCAATACAGCGGCACCGGTGTCCAGCTGCTTTTCGGTGTCGTGAGCGGTGCCGGTTCGCTGACGAAGGACACGAGTGGTAGCGGCGTCCTTTATCTCTCCGGGAGCAACACCTACTCCGGCGCAACGACCGTCAGTGCGGGCGTCCTCAAGTTTGCCAACGTTGCCGCGACGGGCAGCACCAGCGGGATCACCGCCAATGGCGGTGGCAGCGTTGCGTTCGACTCCGGAGCGGCCGGCGGAACGATCGCTGCGCCAATCAGCTTGAGTGGTGACGGCAGCGGGAACGGCGCGCTGAATACCTATACCCCAGGCGGCCAGGTGACCTTCAGCGGCCCGGTCACTATGGCGGGCGGCGCTATGGTTATTGCTGGTGGCAACAACTCGACTATCAACTTCACCAATGCTGTCAGCGGGACGGGGCCGCTCGTCTTCGCAGGGTTTACGGGTGGAGGGGGGACCAAATCCTCCATGGTTCTCTCCGGCAGCAGCGACTTCACCGGCGCCCTCTCGGTGACCCCCTGGTTGGGCAACACCCAGGTCACGCTGAGCGGCGGAGATAACCGGCTGCCCACCACGGCATTGGTCGCTGTTCACGGCGACGGTGGACTTCAGGGTGCTCTGGATCTGAATGGCAACAATCAGATGATCGGGGGTCTTTCGGACTCCCAGGGATGGGGTGGTGACGCTGGTACGCGTACCGTCGTCAACACCAGCGGCACCCCGGTGACGCTGACCCTGAACACCACATCGAATCAGTCGTCCGGCGTATCGATTGGCGGAACGGACATCAACGGCACGGTGGGCAACAATCTCTCGCTCGTGAAAATGGGCAGCGCCACGCAGACCCTTTCGGGCTCGAGCAGCTACACCGGCGCCACGACGATCACTGGCGGCAAACTGGCTGTGAATGGCTCACTCGGCAGCACGGCCGTATCGGTTGGGTCGGGCGGCACGCTCGGGGGCTCGGGCAGCATCGCCGGGGCCGTCAGCGTGGATGGCATCCTTTCTCCGGGCAACAGCCCCGGCGTGATCACGCTCGGCTCGCTCCTGCTCGGCGGCTCGAGCACCACGCTCATCGAGATCGCCGGCACCAGCCGTGGCACCTCCTACGACGGCATCGATATCACCACCTCGGGCGGCCTCACCTACGGCGGCATCCTCTCGCTTGATTTCAGCTCGCTCGGATCGACGGTCGCCGATTTCACTACGTTCGACATCTTCAGCTTCCTGGGATCGTCCTCCGGCAACTTCTCCAGCGTGTCCTCTACGGGCCTCTACGCTGGCACGTGGACCAGCAAGGGAAGCGGCAACTTCGAGCTCGTCTCGGGAGCGCAGACGCTGACCTTCAGCCAGTCCGCGGGCGACATCGTCGTGGTGCCCGAGCCCACTTCGCTCGCCCTGCTGGGCGTGGGCCTGACCATGGGCGTGGCGATCCACCGTCGCCGCCGCCGGACTTCGCCAACGGCACGGTGACGCGAACGGCCCGGTGACGCAGTTCTTGGTGGTGCCGGAGCCGGCGACGCTGGTGCTCGCGGCGATCGGCCGGACGGCCAGACACTTTTGGGCATGCCGCTGTCCCAAAAACTGTCGTAGGCTACTATTGCCGGATGCTTTTATCCGGACTTACGCGGGCCTGTGAGGGTTGCCGGCATGCACACTTTGCCTTCGATCAGCGGCCGCGGGGCGGCGTTTTTCGCCTCCTGGCTCGTTCTCAGCGCGGTCGCATCCGCCGCCGGGCCCGACTTCGATCGGGAGGTGAGGCCGATTCTCGTGGAGCACTGCGGCCACTGCCACGGGGCCGATGAAAAAACACGCCAGGGCAGCCTGCGGCTCGACGTCCGCGAGGCCGCCCTCGCCGGCGGCGATTCCGGCCAGCCCGCAATCGTGCCGGGCAAGCCGGCCGCGAGCGAAGTCGTGGCCCGCATCCGGGCCACCGACCCCGACGTGATCATGCCGCCGCCGCACGAGCAGAAGCCGCTCACCCAGGCCCAGATGGCGACGCTCGATGCCTGGATCGCGGCGGGCGGCGACTATGCGAAGCATTGGTCGTTCGTGGCCCCGGTGAAGGCCCCCGTGCCGCCGCTGCCCGACGGCGCCGCGGCTGCGAACGCAATCGACGGGTTCGTCCGGGCGCGGCTCGCCGCGCAGGGGATCGCGCCGGCCGCGCCGGCGGACGCCGCCACGCTCTGCCGCCGGCTCCACCTCGACATCACTGGCCTGCCGCCGTCGCCCGAGGATCTCGCGGCGTTCGCCCGCGACGGCTACGAGAAGACGGTCGATCGGCTGCTCGCCAGCGACCGCTTTGGCGAGAAGTGGGCCCGCCCGTGGCTCGACGTCGCCCGCTACGCCGACTCCAACGGCTACGAGAAGGATCTCCGCCGCGACATGTGGGCCTGGCGGGATTGGGTGATCGCCGCGTTCAACCGCGACATGCCCTACGACCAGTTCGTGATCGAGCAACTGGCGGGCGACCTCCTGCCCGACGCCACGCAGGAGCAGATCGTGGCCACGGGCTTTCTCCGCAACAGCATGCTCAACGAGGAGGGGGCGGTGATCCCCGAGGAGTTTCGGATGGTCGAGATGTTCGACCGCGTGGACTGCCTCGGCAAGGCGGTGGTCGGGCTGACCACGGGCTGCGCGCAATGCCACTCCCACAAGTTCGACCCGCTGACGCAGGACGAGTATTACGGGATATTTGCGTTTCTCAACAACAGCTATGAGCCGCGATCGAACGTCTACACGCCCGACAAGCTCGCGAAGCTTGCGGAGATGAAGAAGCAGTTAGCGGCCGCCGACGAAAAGATTCGGCAGCAGCGGCCGAACTGGGCTGCGGAGCTGGCCGCCTGGGAGCAGCAGCTGGCCGCCCCGCTCGCCACCTGGACGCCCGTCGCGATGGACGAGATGAGCAGTGACGGCCTGCTCACGCATCCGGTGCAGCTCGAAGACAAGTCGATCCTCATGCTCGGCCACCGCGACAAGATCATGATCCTGGAGGCGACGCCGGATCTCGCCGGGGCCACGGCGGTGCAGTTGGAGGCGATCAATCACGGCGATCTGTTCCTGAGCGGTCCGGGCCGCGACGGCCCGTGGCAGCTCGCGGAGCTGAAGGTGGAGCTGAAGCGGCCCGGCGCCGAGCAGTGGGAACCGGTGAAGCTCGTGAAGGCTTCGGCCGATTTCTCGAGCCCCGAGGACGCATGGTCGAAGCCCGGCTCGGCGGACGGGAAGCAGCCCGAGAGAAAGCTCTCGTCCGGCCCGGTCGCGAAGCTGATCGACGGCGACGAGAGCACGGCCTGGTCGGCGGATCGCGGGCCGCTCGTGCGGCATCAGCCGTCGGTGGCCGTGGTGGAGTTCGAGCAGCCGCTCGACGCGCCGGCGGGCACGCGGCTGCGGGTGTCGGTGCAAAACGGCGAGGGCCGCGACTTCCCCGGCAACTTCAACACCGAGCAGTCCAACGTCATCGGCTGCGTGCGGGTGAGCCTGACGACGAGCCCGTCGCCCGCCGCTCCCCCCGTTCCCCACGGCGCCATCCTGGCTTTGCGGAAGGCCTTGCAGCAGCGCACGCCCGAGGAGCAGGCAGCGATCTTCGCGGGCTGGCGTCAGGCCGTGCCGGAACTGGCGGCCGTGAACGCGGAGATCGACGCGATCTGGAAGCAGCCGCCCGAGCCGCTCACGAGCATTTTCCACCTGGCCGAGCGGCCGGCCGACAAGGCGAGGCCCACGTTCCTCCTCGATCGTGGCGTCTGGAACCAGCCCACGAAGCAGGTTGAGCCGCACGTGCCCGCCGCGTTCCATCCCTTCCCCGAGTCCGCCCCGAAGAACCGGCTCGGCTTCGCCCGCTGGCTGGTCGACCGGAAGTCGCCGCTCGCGGCCCGGGTGGAGGCCAACCGCATCTGGCAGGTGATCTTCGGCACGGGGCTCGTCGAAACTCCCGACGACCTCGGCACCCGGGCGCCGGTTCCCGAATACCGCGAGTTGCTCGACTGGCTGGCCGTCGACTTCATGGACGAGGGCTGGAGCCGCAAGCGGCTCATCCGCACGATCGTCACGAGCGATACCTACAGGCAGTCGTCACGGGCCACGGCCGAGCAGTTGGCGGCCGATCCCACGAACCGGCTGCTGGCCCGCGGCCCGCGGTTTCGCGTCGATGCCGAGGTGGTCCGCGACATCTCGCTGGCGGCGTCGGGCCTGATCAGCGAGCGGGCGGGCGGGCCGGGCGTGATCCCGCCGGTGCCGCAAAACGTGCTCGACTACAACTATGTCTATCCGACGTTCTGGACGCCGGCGACCGGTCCCGAGCGGTATCGCCGCAGCGTCTATCTCTTCCGCAAGCGGTCGATGCCCGATCCCGTGATGTCGAGCTTTGACGCGCCCAACGGCGATCTCTCCTGTGCGCGTCGCGTGCGGTCGAACACGCCGCTGGCCGCCCTCGCGGCCCTCAACGAGCCCGTGTTCGTGGAGGCTGCCCAGGCCCTGGCCGTGCGGACGCTGCGGGAGGGTGGCGCCGACGACGCCAGTCGCGCAGGTCGAGCCTTCCTGCTCTGCACGTCGCGGCTCCCGACCGACGATGAAAGGCGGGAGCTGGTGGCATTCGTGGCCGCCCAGCGGAAGCGGCTGGCCGATGGCTGGGTCGATCCCCGCATCGTGGCCACGGGCGACGCAGCCCGGCTGCCGTCGCTGCCGCCGGGCACCACTCCGCAGGACGCTGCCGCTTGGACGCTGGCCTCCCGCGTGCTGCTGAATCTCGACGAAACCCTCACCAAGAACTGATTCACTCGGGATCGATCCGCTCGGAGTTCGCCATGCACCACACGACCGCCCGTCTCGTCCACGAGGCCCGCGCCCGGCTGCTTTCCCGCCGCTGGTTCTTCGGCGACTGCGGCGTCGGACTGGCCGGGATCGCTGCCAGTTCGCTCCTTGCCGCCGACGCCGGCGCCACGCCCGCCGCGCCCGCCGCCGGGCCGCTCGCGCCGAAGCAGCCGCACTTCGCGCCCAGGGCGAAGCGGGTGGTGTACATGTTCCAGGCCGGCGCCCCGAGCCACCTCGAACTCTTCGACTTCAAGCCCGAACTGGCCAAACGCGACGGCCAACTGCCGCCGGCCGAACTGCTCAAGGGATACCGGGCCGCGTTCATCAAGCCCAACTCGGCGCTCCTCGGGCCGAAACACGCCTTTCGCAAGTATGGCGCCAGTGGGATGGAATTGAGCGAGATCATGCCGCACATCGGCGCGATCGCCGACGACATCTGCCTCGTCCGCTCGATGCAGACCGACGCCGTCAATCACGCGCCGGCCCAGATCATGATGAACACCGGCTCGCAGCAGTTCGGCCGGCCGAGCTTCGGCGCCTGGACGCTCTACGGCCTCGGCAGCGAGGCGAGCGACCTGCCCGGTTTCGTGGTGCTGACGAGCGCCAAGGGAACCAGCGGCGGCGCGAGCAACTACGGGGCCGGCTTCCTGCCCACGCTCTACGGCGGCATTCCGCTGCGGAGCGGCGGCGATCCGCTTCTCTACCTTTCGAATCCCACGGGCATCGACCGGGAGACCCAGCGGGCCTCCCTCGACACGATCACTCGGCTCAACGCGCTGGCCCTCCAGTCGGCCGGCGACCCGGAGATCACCGCGCGGATCCAGGCCTATGAGATGGCCTACCGGCTCCAGGCGAGCGCGCCGGAGCTGTTGAACCTCGCAAGCGAGCCGAAGGCGGTGCTCGACCGCTACGGCATCGACGATCCGGGGAAGGCCGGCTTCGCCCGCAACTGCCTCCTGGCCCGGCGGCTCCTCGAGCGGGGTGTACGGTTCGTGCAGCTCTTCCACGAGGCCTGGGACCAGCACGGCGACCTCAAGAACGGCATCAAGCGCAACTGCGGCGACACCGATCAGGCCTCGGCGGCGCTCGTGATGGACCTCAAGGAGCGGGGCCTCCTCGACGACACGATCGTCGTCTGGGGGGGCGAGTTTGGCCGCACACCGATGGTGCAGGGGGGCAACGACGGCCGCGACCACCACAATCGCGCTTTCACGATGTGGCTGGCCGGCGGCGGCATCAAGCGGGGCCACGCACACGGCCAGACCGACGACTTCGGCTTCAACGTCGCCGCCGATCCCGTCCATGTGCACGACCTCAACGCCACGCTCCTGCACCTCCTCGGCTTCGACCACCTCAGGCTTACCTACCGCGCTCAGGGGCGCGACTACCGGCTCACCGACGTACACGGCAACGTCGTCAAGGGCATCCTGGCGTGACGACGAGGCCGCCAAGGGCCGCGGCGGATTACGGCCGTACGCCTGAAGTTCCCGGAAGGAATTCTTTTCGAGCCTCCAGAGAGCTCTCCTGATGAAGTTTTTGCTCTACGCGCTGTTGCTTGCCCCGTCCGTCCTGTTTGGCCAGATCATCCAGAACGAATCGCTTTCCTTCGAGGCGGACAGCACGTCGAACACCCTGGTCATTCGAGATGCGCGCACCAACCATACCTGGACAGCCGACTTGGCCAATTGTCTCAGTGATGCCGACATCACGAAATGGGGCACGCTGGGCCAGACGTCCTTCGACGCCTTCTCCATAACTGAGATCACCCAACGAGCCGAGCATCAACTGAAAGTAACGGTCAAGGAAGCCCGGACCGGCAAGGGGCATTCGATGATCGTCACGCTCGACGGACCAAACGTTTCCTTCGAGGTGTTCACGGACGACGTGGGTGCTCCCTTCGCCGCGCTCGGGCTGCCTCCCATGTTCACCACGAACATGAAGGCAGGTTATCTGACCTTTTGCGATCGATCGAGTGGCGTTCTCAAGAAACAAGACGACACAGGTGTCGGCTACAACGAAGCGCTGTTGACCGTGTATGGAAACACGAACTGCCTGAATATTCCGCTGGTCGGAGTGTTCGATCAGACGACTGGCGATGCCATGATGTTACAGATCGAAAGCCCACTGGATGCGAACGTCAGACTGTCGCGAAAGGACGGTTTGATCTGGCCCGAGCCAGTGTGGCAGTGCAGCATGGGGACATTCGCCTATCCGCGCCGCGTGACGTACCGCTTCATCGACAAAGGCGGTTACGTGAAAATGGCGACGCTGTATCGCGAATATCAGCAGAAACGCGGGATGCTCAAGACACTCGAAGAAAAAGCCCGGGATCGGCCCGCGGTCAAGCGCATGGAAGGGGCACCAATCCTGTGGGCTGAAGCCAGTGATGCCGCGTTCCTGAAAAAACTCCGCAATGTGGGCTTCACGCATGCGATTCTCGCGATTGAATCGTCGCCGGCTGAAAACCGCAAGTGGAGTGAGCTGGGCTATATACCGCTCGGGTACGACAGCTACGGAGACATCTCCGAAGGACCGCTCGGCTTTCAGTCGGACAGCATTCAGGAAAATGGGCACATGCTGCCCACCGGCGAAATGATGACCGGATGGACGACGACAGATCCGAGCGGTCGTGTGATCAAGCAATATTATCTGCGGTCATCGTCCAAGTACCTCGATGCAGCGATGGCTTACAGTCAAACGCGTATCAGCGAGGCGAATCGGAGTGGCAATTTTATCGACGTGATGATGGCGATGACCCTCATGGAGGATTACCATCCGAAACACACCTCTGATCGCAAAACCGATCTGAAATACAGACGCGAGGTCTTTCAGTACTACTTGCAGAAGGGCTTGGTCATCGGCACCGAGCACGGAAACGATTGGGGTGTCGATTTGGTGGACTACACCGAGGGCGGTTTGAGTGGACCGAATTGGTGGATCCCGGGAACGAACACCAGTGGCTGGAATGCCGGCCATTTGCGGGCGCCTGTTTCGCGGGCGGATTTCAGTCCCGAATATTTGAAATACGGCTTGCCGACGCAACGCATCCCGTTCTGGGAGCTGGTCTATCACGACTGCGTGGCGACGACCTGGTATTGGGGGGATAGCGCGGGCTGGTTCGGGAAAGTCGCACCCGAAATCAAGACGCTGAAGGACCTGGTCACGCTGCTCTATGGCGATATGCCACTGTTTTGGAGCGAGGTAAAGTTTGATTGGAAGAACGACAGCGCAGAACATCTCGAAACATTTTATCTGACCGTGCCATCAATGCGGGATAAGTTCGGCGTGCAAATGACAGCGCACGAGTTTGTGACGGACGATCTTCAGGTGCAGAGAACCACGTTCGCCAATGGATCTGAAACGGTGGTCAACTTTGGCGAAAAGACGTTTGAATATAAGGGCGAACAATTGCCGAAGAACGGCTTCTATTGTTCTGGGCCGAATCTGCAGCAGCGTCGTGTGTTGCGCGACGGCCAGCTCGTGACGTGGGTCAAAACGGATCAATTCTTCTACTGCGATTCTCCCGCCCCGATCGACGAGCTGCCACTTTCGATTTCCGGACGAATCGTCTTGTTCAAGATGGACGATACACAGTGGAATTTGGTGCTGACGGGTGCCGCAGGTGACACGGTGGAATTGCCGGATGCCGCGCTCGCGAGTCAGATTGGGAAAACGAAATACAGGGTCTGCGGATTCGATGACGAGTGGAATACGACCGAACCGCGTGCCGTGGATGGCATGGTCGTCACCTTCGGGAACAAGGTCTATGCGTTGACCGACTGATCTCCGCCCGACCTGCCCCCATGGATGGCCCCGTTTCTATCACCCGCAGAGTGAGCACCCGGCTCGGCAGAGCCTCGAAGCCTTCGGGGACGACATCCGCGTCACGGCGGTGCGACGAGCGTCACCTTGCCCACCTCATACCGGCGCTGCCCGTCGTCCCCCTGCAATGGAAGCGCGATCATCGGAGTGCCATCGCGCCTCCCCACGGAAACGTGGAGGCCGTACCTCCCGGGCCGCGTCGCGGGGGCGATGCGGCCCGCCGTGAACTCACTCGCGTGCTTCGTGACAGGGGCCTCCCCCGGCGGACCGACCGCGAGCGTCTGCATGTCGAGGCTCTCGTCCGACAGCACCGCGATGATCGCCCCGTCGTCGTCCTTGATCGTGATCGTCATGAAGCCACCGGGATGGCACGGCGCGACCCCGGCGTTCACCCACGCTGAATCGACGCGAAACGGCCGGCCGATCACGATCGCGTCCGGCCAGCCGATCTCGCGGAGCTGCAGGCGGTAGCCGAGCCGCCGGTTGATGGCGTCGATCACGGCCCGGTTCTCGTCGAGGAAGACCCGCGGATTCCAGTGGATCGACAGGTAACTCGCGTGATACTCCTCGACGGCCTCGAGGAGCCGTGATCCGTCGCCCCACGAGCCCCGCTCCTTCGCGCCGCCGTAGTGCTCGTGCTCCAGGATCACCGGCAGCTTCGGCCAGAACGCCTGCGCGAGGCCGGCGTGATGCCAGTGCCGGGGGGGCGGCTGCACCATGATGCTGTCGTCGCGAAGCGTCACGCCCTTCGAGAGCGCATGGTCGGTGAGTGGAAACCGGTCGCCCGGCGCGTCGTGCCCCACGATGTCGTCGCTGATGCACAGGAGCGTGTGCGGGAAGTGCGCGACGTGCAGGTCGATGTGCCGGCGGATGATCTTGTCGGCCCGGTCGTCCGGTACCCGGCTGCTCATGTGCGTGTGCCCCTCGCCCCAGAGCCCAAAGCTGCCGATGTCGATGAAGGCGACGGCGGGATTGCCGTCATAACGGGCCGCCAGCGCCGCCAGGAACCGGCCGAACTTTTCGAGGAACACGGCGTCGCCGAAGTCGGGATCCCAGCAGGCCCCCTTGTCCACGGGTCCCTTGCCGAAATCGTAGAACGTTCCTTTCGCGCCGGCGTCCTTCACCCACTCGGGAGTCGCCCAGGGCATCCAGTTCTCGGAGCAGGTGATACGCAGCGCGACCTTCTTCCCCCTGGCGATCCACCGCTGCGCGGGCGTGTCGAGGATCGCCCAGTTGAACCGCCCCTCCTCGGGCTCGACCATCGACCAGGGAATCCGCAGGTACACGGTCGAGAGGCCGGGGAACCAGTCGGCGGTGTCGCCGGCGGCGAGGTGCGCCCCGTAGGCGGCCGGCACGTTCGAGTAGTAGTGCATCGTCCACCCCATGCCGGGATTCACGAGCGGCTCTCCGGTGTCGTCCGGCCGCGCGACGGCGACGCCTTCCCCGCTTGGCTCCGGGCCGGGGTTGGCTCCGTGGCCGACAGCCGCGAAACCCAGCCAGGCCGCGAGAAACAGCATCGACGGCTTCATGGCGTGCTCATGGCCGCGGCCGGATCGAGGCCGTGTCCTTCTCCTGCACGACCGCGAAATCGAACGTGTTCGACCCATCCGCACGGACGGTCGCCGTGAGCGTGCTCTCTACGTTGAACCGCGCCGGAATGTAGTTCTCAGTTGGCGACTGCAGACCGGTCATCGGCATCGGGGGCTGAGACTCCTTCTTTCGCGGCCGGTACGCGCATATCTGCACCCGATGAACTCCCTCCCGGGCCCTCCCTGCGAACGCGCCGTTCCGGATCGGGAACATCCGGGGGACGAGGCCCGGGATGCTGAAATAGACTTCGCCTTCCTGCAAAGGCTTGCCGTCCAGGGTCACGTTCCCGGAGACCGCATGGCCGCCGACCGAATCGCTCCGAGACGCGCCGCTGCTGCAGCCGAGAATCGGCGCCGCCAAGCAGAATGCCACGAGGAGGCGGTGGACCATGACGCTCTGTGCACTGGATTTGGGAGAGGGCATGGCTCAGGGGCCACCGTCATCGACGAATCAATACTCGGGCGAGATCAGTTTTTTCTCGTCTCGTCGTCTCGCGTGGCCAGGTTGCCGAGGATGGTGTTGCTTGTCGTATCGGCGAGAAATCGAACGGAGCCGTCGCAGTAAAGGGCGTTGACCCCAAACGGATGCGTGGAGTTCAGCGGGGTGTTGGCCCCGCCCGAGTAGCAGACGCCGGTCATGGGACAGTTGCCACCGGAAGTGTCTGTGCCGTCGGGCCAGCCTGTTTTCTGGTTGATCCCGTAGCGAATGGTCGTCATCGAATAGGTGCGGAGGTCCTGCTGGCTGGGTTGCGAGCCATCGGGCACGATGTACACAGGATTGCCATCCTTGTCCTGGTTAAAATAGAAACACGTCCCGATCGCCCAGCCGTTCCAGTTGGACGCGTTCCAGGGAACGCGGGTGCCATTTTGCGTGGTCAGCATGTCTCCCTGTTCGCTGACCATCAGGGTATTGCTCGTGCCGTCGCGAATCTGACTGATGCGAATCGCCGCATTGGGGACGAGGACGCCCCCCGCGCTCACGATGCCCCCGGCCCCCCAGCTGTTGCTACTCAGCCGAGCGAGGCGCTTTTCGCTTAAACCGTTGCCATTATCGGCGTTATCGACTGCGCCGCTGATGCCTGCATACGTCGAAATCATGCCATAGAGCCCCGTTGCTCCCACCCACGTCGACTGCAGTGGCAGCGAAGTCGACGGGCTGCGATAGCCCGGGAGTTGAGTGGTGCTCTTAAGATTCTCATTGTTGGCGTTGCACCAGCCCGACCCGGCGTTGTTGACGTCGCCCCCGTAGAACTGCCAGCGGTCGTAGAGCGATCTCTGTTCAATAAAGGGAAGCAGGTAGACCATCCAAGAACTGCCGCCGGATGTGCCGTTGTACTTTGGCAACACTCCGAACGGTACTACATCCGAGGCCCCGCCCGGCGGAAACTCCATCTGGGATTCGTGATAGGAGAGCAGCCCCAGCCCGATTTGTTTCAGGTTGTTCAAGCACTGGACGCGGCGGCCCGCTTCCCGGGCCGATTGCACGGCGGGCAGCAAGAGCCCGATGAGCATGCCGATGATCGCGATCACCACGAGAAGCTCGGCCAACGTGAACGCACCGCGTCGTGAAGGCATCGCGATCCACCCTCCGGTTGCAAAAACCCGAACATTTCACCGCCAACCACCAGTATAGTCTCGTTCTTCACGGGCACGCAAGGAGACTGTGCATCGTCGTTGGCGGCATCCGCCTGTGCCACGGCGGCCCGGAAACGCAGAGCCGTCCGCGATCACTTCCCGGCAGGCTTCTTCGGCTCGCTCTTCAAGTCAAACGAGAGCGGCGGGTTCGTGCCGGGCTTGATCTCGGCAGTGAGGGTGCTGCCCGCGTGGTACTTGGCCGGCAGCGCGTTTTCCCGGACATCCACCGGCGGCTTGTCGGGGAAAACCGATCGCTTCACCATGGTGTAGGCCGCGAGTCGGACCCGTTGTGGGCCGATGGATACCGAGCCCGAGAACGACCCGTTGGCGATGCGCAGGGTGTCAACGGCCTCTCCATTCACCGCGAGGAACAGGATCTCGCCCTCCGCGAGCGGCTTGCCGTCGAGCGTGACGCTGCCGGTGACGTTGGCCCGCGTGGGATCAGGGCGGCGCGGGCCACCGCATCCCAGGAGCAGCAGCCCGAGGAGGACCAGCGTCAGGCCAAGGCCTCGATGGCCCCGAGGCAGGGCGGCGGCGATCATGCGCGGTTCCCAGGAAAAAAACTCAATAGTCGCGGACCGAACCACCGTCGTCGCGAATCGCCAAGCGGGACAGCGTGTCGAGTTCGATCGTCTCGTTGAGGAATCGCACCGAACCGTCGGCGAAGGCGGCGTTCACGCCGCTGGTGTGGGCGGAATTGAGCGGCGTGTTGGCGCCATTCCACCAGCACACGCCCACGGAGCAGGAGCCGGCGGGAAATGTCGGGAACGCGGGGTCGGTTACCCCCGCTGTCCAGCCGGCGCCGCCGTTGTTTTTGTTGTTGATCGTGTAGCGGATCGAGGTCACGCAGCCGGCCCGGCCGCCGATGTAGCTCGGACCCGTCGCGTTGCCCTGTCCGCCAAACAGGAATCCATGGCATCCACCCGACCGCCACGGCACCCTGGCGCCCGTGTCGGTGATCAGGTAGTCGCCCTGTTCCGAGATGGCGAGGGTCGAGCTGGTGCCGTCCCTAAAATCACTGAACGAGAGTTGGCCGTTGGGGATGAGCGTGCCGCCACCACTCATCCGACCGCTGCCGCAGCAAATCCCGCTGCTCGCGTCCTCGTGCACGCGGCACTTCGACCAGAGATTTGAATCCGACGTCCAGATTTCCGGGGCGGCTCCGGCGATGCCGGTGTAGTGGGGTGCCATGACGGGATAGGTCCAGAACGTGTTCCACGAGTCGAAGAGTGGAAGCGGCGACGAGGGACAGGCATACGTTGGAATCTGCACGTTTTTCGCGACCTCGGCGTTCGCAGTCAGCCAGCCCGTCCACGAGCCGTTGAGAGTCAGCTTCGAGTACAGCGACGATTGCTCGATCATCGGCAGGATGTAGACCATCCACGTGACACCGATGCTATCGTCACTGGAGGTGCCGAACGGCGGGCGCGTTCCCGCAGCACCCGGCGGCAGCCGCCCCATCGCCTGCTCGAAGCCTTGAAGGGCGATCGCCAACTGCCGAATGTTGTTCGCGCAATGCGTACGGCGGCCACTCTCGCGGGCCGCTTGCACAGCCGGCAGCAAGAGCCCCATGAGCGTGCCGATGATCGCGATCACCACGAGGAGTTCGACCAACGTGAACGCACCGCGTCGTGAAGGCATCGCGATCCATCTTCCGGTTGCAAAAGCCGAACATTTTGCCGCGGGCATAGTCACTTCCTTCACGGGCACGCAAGGCGACTGCGCATCGTCGCTGGGGCGGGGTGGGCCTGCTGGCCGCGCTCGTCCAGATCCACTTTCGACCGCAACGTATTTTAAGCGTCGTCCGACGCTGAAAGAATTGCCATTTGCCAACATCCACATTGATTCTATATACTTGAATTGGCTGGAGTCAACCAGTTTCGTCCATGATTTATCAGCGAAGCTGACTTGAATCAGGGGGTGCTGTATGAAGTGTTTCGATTCCGAGTTCCGCCCCCGTCTCCTTCGCCGCACGCAAAGGCCCTCCGCGATGAAGCGTTCCGCACCACAGGGCTTCACGCTCGTGGAACTCCTTGTCGTGATCGCGATCATTGGGATCCTCATAGCCCTCCTGTTGCCCGCGGTGCAAAGCGCTCGCGAAAGTGGCAGGCGATTGCAGTGCGCCAACAACCTCAAGCAGATCGGGCTCGCCGTTCAGTTGCACGTTCTTGCATTCAACGCATTTCCCAACGGCGGCATGCCGTTTACCCAGTCTCGCACCATGCTCGGTGGCTCTCCGGCGTCGTTCGACAAGCAAAACTGGTCCTGGCCGTACCAAATTCTCCCGTACATGGAGCAACTTGCCCTCTGGGAAAACCCCGACGACGCCAGTGTCATGGCCACTCCGACAGCGACCTATTTTTGCCCGACACGAAGGTCTCCCACGAAGTTCATGGTCCACAACACCCTCACCTCCGGAATTCGGGCGCAGACCGACTATGCCGCCAACGGTGGCACGGACAGCCGTGGCGGCAACGGCGGGGGCATGTTTGGCGAAGGCAGGGACGGGGTAGTGTGTATGCGCGGCGTGGCCACCCGCGTGCCAGCCCACATTGCTCGGGACGGACTTTCCTCCACCATCCTGGCCGGTGAGAAGCGAATGAACGTCTCATGGGTGACGCAACAGCAAGCGGACGACGACGACGGGTACGTGGGGGGCTATCAGGACGACGTGACCCGCTGGGGAGCCGTCGGTACTTCGTACGGCGATCTCGTGCCCGCCCCGGATTTCAATGACGTAATTTGGCCGCTGACGTTCCCCAAACTCTATCAGTTCGGCTCGTCTCACGTTTTGGGGGCGAACTTTGTCGCCTGCGACGGAGCCGTTCGCTTCCTGGCGTTTACCATCGACCCGACGACTTTCAGCGGACTGTGCGGCATCAAGGACGGCAAGGCCGTCGCCTTTCCCGGCAAGTAAATCGACCTGCCCCAAGGATAGTCCGGTCAATGGCACCTCCGCACCGGTCTTCCGGCTGATGAGCGACTCGTGAGCCTCGGGAGGAGCGGCCCGGGCGTCGGGAACGGGTTTCTCGAAACGCCCCGCACCCGCTTCGGTGGCGTTTTTCTGGCGTCTGCGCAGACCGTGTCCCAGTCGGCCGTTCCCGGGGCTTCGACGCCTCGTGTCCGACGCCGGTCAGAGGCTTTGGATGTCGATCACGGGCAGCTCGTCTATCCGTCGCTTGTAAGGATTGCCCGGTCGTCGTGGGCTTGGACAATCTCGCCCCAGTCGGTGGGCGGGCCACGGGCCGGCAAGATTGGAGGCGGCTCGAGCGGTTCGCCGAGGTGTGTCAGGGGCTGACTTCACGCGGGCGAAGCCATCCTGGCCTTCTCCCGCTTGCGAACCTCCGGTTCGAAGTGAGCCGGCTCCTGCCGGCCGTCTCCTCTGAGCCGGATGTCGCCGCCGCACGCCGGGTACTCGAGCGGAAACTTCTCACCCACCCGCGTTATCAGCTTGGCCCAGGCTATCCGGGATGTGTCGTGGGAGCGAGGCAGAT
>QWQL01000032.1 GCA_003670825.1 Planctomycetota bacterium | reverse complement strand
GTCGCGAACGCCGCTGCCACGGCGTAGGCATCGGCGAACGACGTGTCCTTGTAAAACACCATGTAGGCCGGATCCGACGCCCCCACGGCCAAGCCGCCCGCCGTCGTGGCTGTCGTCGTCACCTGCAGACCCTGCAGGTAGATGCCGTCGGTGCCGATGCCCGCGGCAGCCGGCGCAAAGCTCGTGCCATCACCGAGGAGCCGGAAGCCGGCGTTTGAGTGAGGGTTCGTGCTCTGCGTCACCGCACTGACGGCCGAATAGGCGAGCGATGACCCGCTGGCAGTCGTCACCAGCACGGTTGGCACCGTGGTGGCATCGCCGCGAAACGCCTGCAGCTGCGTTGCCCCCGCCGCTGCCGAGGAAAACGCTGAGCCGTCCCACTTCAGCACGCGGTCGGTGAACTGGTAGGTGAATACCGTCCCCGCGAGGTTGGGCAGCGACGACGAATCCTTCCACGACCAGCCGGTGCCGGCGAGTTGACCACCCGTTGGTGCGGTCGTGTCCCACTGGTACGAGAGCCCGTTCCCCGAGGGATACGTCGTGATGTCGGGCTGGCTGTACCAGGCAGCCTGCGCCGCCGGGTGAGCCGCCGGAGTCGTGCCATCGGCGACGAGCAGCGGCATCACGTAGATCCGCGTGAGGTCGGTGAGCGTCACGGGCCGGGTGTCGGTGGAGACGATTTGCCGCGTCTGGATCGTGCCTCCCACGGGATCGTAGGTGAGCTGGTACTGGACGCCATGGCCGAACGAGATGGCCGCGACGGTGGGAACGAACAGGCACGCCGCGACGGCGGCGGGCAGGGAACGGAAACGAAACAGCGAGCGCATGGAAAACTCCTTGGGTATGGTTCCCGAACGCGGGCGTACGAAAGCCCGGCCGGAAGGGATGAGCTACCGCCGGACGGAGAACGAGCGTTCTCGCCAGCCCGGGGAAGCGACCTGAACGACGAAAGGAAAGGGGGCGTTCAGGCCCGAGGAGGAGGGACGTCGAGCGTCGGGCTCACGGAGATGGCGAAGTCATCGGCGACGACGAGCAGGCCGACGATGGAGTCAGCGCGCTCGACCCGCACGATCGCCGGCGCGGGCAGGGAGATCATCGCGGCCGACCAGCCGGCGAGGATGCCGCCGCAGGCGAGCATGGCCCGCAGCGACACCATGCCGCAGGCCGGCGCGACGGCCGGCAGGGCAGCGGGCTCATCGGCGGCCGGCGATCGCTCGTCGGCACAGACCTCACCCGCCAGCGTGGCGGCGGTCGTTTCCGGAGACGCCGTGCAGCTGGCGGTCGAGTCGCCGCCGGTCTCGGCGCAGCAGCACGTCGCCTCGGCGACGGGCGTGGGGGCGGGAGCGGGGGCGGGGGCGGGGGTCGCCGCGCGGCGCTTCAGTGCATAAAGCGTGGCTGGGTCGAGGTCGTGCGTGCTGGCCCAGGCGAGCAGTTCGGCCGGTGTGTTGCAGCAGCAGGCGGCAAAACACTGCTCGGCTGTCGCGCAGCCGCACGGCTTGTCCAGGCACGGAAAAGGCCGCGAGCGATCCTTGTCGGCCAGCTGCGTGGCGGCGGCGGATCCGACCGCGGGCGGGCCACCGGCGATGGGGAGCGGCAGACCCGATGCGACCACCACGTAGGTGGCGAGCATGAGCCAGGTAACCGCCCGCGATGCTGAACTTCCGCGTGCCATGAATTAGAGGCTATGTTCTATCTGCAGGTGGGTCAAGCACTCGGCCGGTCAAACATTCGGCCGGTCAGAGGGCCGCGAGGTGCGCCATGGCGTCGGCCAGTTCCACTCGCGCGTCGCGTTCTTCAACGGGCTCGATGCCAATCCAGCCACGGTAGGCCCGCTCCTCGACCGCGCCGAAGACGGCAGCGAAGTCGACCTGACCCGTGCCGAGGATCACGGCACGGCCGTGGCCGGCGAAGGCACCGGGTACCGCGTCGGTCGCATGCACGTAGGCGACGTGATGCCCCAGAGTTGCGACGGCGGCCACCGGATCGTGGTCGTGCACCACGAGCGCACCCGTCACCAGATCGCAGGCGAGGGTGCCCGCGGGAATCGCCGCGAGCAGCCGCTGGAGGTCGCCGGGAGCCGCGCGGCCTGCCTCGGCGCAGAGTGTGGCGCCGACGTGTTCGCCCCACTGACCGAGATCGGTGAGCACGTCAACGAGCAGCTGCCACTGCGGCCCCGTCGGCTCCGGGGGGATGTCGCCTACGTGATTGAGCACCAGCCCGGCGCCGAGTCCATGAGCGAGCTTGAGCGCCGCCTTCGTCGCGGCGATTCGCCCCTCGAGCCGCTCGGGATCGCCGTAGCCGCCGCGGGTCCGGAAAGCGATCGCCGACACCACGACCCCTGCGTCGCCGAGCCACTTACGGATCTGCCGCAGCCCGGTCTGTGTCATCAGCTCCGGCTCAAGCGCATGCCGCGCGTCGAGTTCGATGCCCTGCACGCCCAGGTCTCGGGCCATCCGCAGGGCCCGGCGGAGATCCTTGGAGAGCACCGCGGCGGGAACGGAAAGCCGGGAGGTGTCCATGACAGGCATCGAATCCACAAGGGTCGCGGCGCGAAAGCATCGCGACGGAGGAACTATCTATAGTATCCTCTCGGCATGGCGACACTTGCAGCCGTCACCGCCGCCCTGGAAAGCCTCGCCCCCTTGCGGCTCGCGGCCGACTGGGACGCGGTTGGACTGCTGGTGACGCCCCGGCGGGAGTCGCTCGAGCGGGTGATGACCTGCCTGACGATCACGCCGGAGGTTGTCGCCGAGGCCGCCCGCGAGCGGGTCGATCTTGTCGTCTCGCACCATCCGCTGCCCTTCCGGCCCGTGTCCCGGCTCACGACCGCCACCGGCCCGGGCAGAGCACTCCTTGACCTGATCCATGCGGGGGCGGGCATCTGGAGCAGTCACACCGCCTGGGATTCGGCGGCGGGCGGCATCAACGACCAGCTCGCCCACCGGCTGGGCCTCGCGGGCGTGTCTCCGCTCGAGCCCGACACCGAACTGCCGCTCGTCGGCTTCGGCCGCGGTGGCAGGGCCGACGACGCGTGGACGGTCGGCGACCTGGCGGCCCGGGGGGCAGAGGCCCTCGGCGTGGGGCATGTGCAGATTGCCGGCGACCGGTCGCGGCCTGCCGGCCAGGTGGGCATCGTCTGTGGATCCGGCGGGGACTGTATCGATCAGGTCATCCGCAGCGGCTGCGACACGCTGTTCACCGGAGAGCTCAAACTCCACCAGGCGATCGAGGCCGTGGCGGCGGGCCTGGCGGTGGTGGCGGTCGGACATCATGCCAGCGAGCGATTTTCGATGGACACGCTGGCCGAGCGGCTCGCTGGGGCCGTTTCGGGCCTCTCGTGCTGGGCGAGTCGCGCCGAGCGCGATCCCCTGGGCTGGCTCTAACCATCGGGCTGCCCAAGCGTTGCCCCGCAGATTTCGTGCGCTACACTTGGGGGAGTGTTTGCGTTGCACCCAAGCCCCACAGGACGTCGCATGCCCCGATTTCTGACGGCGCTTCCTGTCTACAACGAAGCCGCCCACGTCGATGGCGTGCTCGACGAGGTGCTCAAGCACACCGCCGACGTGCTCGTGGTCGACGACGGCTCGACCGACGGCACCGCCGAGCGGCTTGCGGCCCGCGTCGCCTCCCGGGGGGATGTCCGCGTCGTCAGCCATGCCATCAATGCCGGCTACGGCGCCGCGCTGGCCACGGCGTTTCGCGAGACCCTCGCGGGCCCGTGGGATGGCCTGGTGACCATCGACTGCGATGGCCAGCACCAGCCGGGGCTGATTCCCGAGTTCATCGCGGCCGCCGCTGATGCCACGGTTCCGGCGGATGTGGTCAGTGGCAGCCGGTACCTTCGTCGGTTCCCCGGCGACACCGCTCCTCCGGTCGCCCGGCGGCAGATCAACTCCCAGATCACCGCCGAGATCAACGGGCGGCTGGGGCTGCACCTCACCGATGCCTTCTGCGGGTTCAAGGCCTACTCGCGGCGGGCGTTGGAGAAACTGCACGTCACCGAAACCGGCTACGCCATGCCGCTGGAGGTGTGGGTGCAGGCGGCCGCGGCGGGCCTGGCGATCGTCGAACTGGCCGTGCCGCTGGTTTATCTGGATCTGGCGCGGAGTTTCGGGGGTGCTCTGGACGATGCGGGGACCCGTCTGGCCTACTATCGTTGCGTTCTCGATCGGGCCGAAGCGGCTGTCACCATGGCGGCCGGGGGGCACGGCGCCTCGCTGTGAGGCGGGTCTTCCGCTGGTGAGACGTCGTCCGTTCGAGGGCTTCTTTGCCGGCAATGCCTCCGTCGCGCCGTACCTACGCATCGCCCGAACCCTCGGGCGCCAGGCTGCTTGATCCCCCCGTCGTGCCCGGTCCGGGGAGCGGTTCGATCGAGGCCCTGGTCGACAACAACCGCCTGCTGCGGGCGGCCCTCGACGTACGGATCGGCGACATGCGGCTCTGGGAGCTGGTGGCCGCGACCCGCCGCGAGGTGCTGATGGTGGCGGCCGAATACACGGGCCACTATCGCGATGTGACGCGGCCCGCCGACGTCGCCGACTGGATTGCTCGGCCGATCATTGTGGGCGGGCACCAGCCCGAGCTGTTTCATCCAGGTGTCT
The DNA here is from genome assembly GCA_003670825.1 of Planctomycetota bacterium. Lineage (GTDB taxonomy): Bacteria > Planctomycetota > Planctomycetia > Pirellulales > UBA1268 > QWPN01. The sequence goes on along the minus strand of QWQL01000032.1, from coordinate 4,884 downwards.
GGCTCAAAAACTCAGCCCTCGATGCCTATGCGCGGCAGGTGGGGGGGACCGCGATCAACCTCGTGGTCGACACCGATCGCTGTGGCCGGGTGACGGTGCCGGTGCCGGTGGGCACGCCCGCATCGGCCCGCACGGAAGAGGTGCCGTTCGACGCCTTCTCCGGAGAGTCGGCCTGGGAGGAGCGACCGGTCGTTGATGCCGACTGCGTCGCCACGTTCGGCGACCGTGCCTCTGACCTCCTCGAGCCGCTCGTGCCGCGGCCGATCCTTCGTCGCTGGTGGCCGCTCGCTGTCGAGCGGGCCCGCGCGAGCCACAGGCTCGGCCTCGGCCTCGCCCAGGCGCGGCACATGCTGGAGGAGCGGTTTGGCCTGGAGACGTTGGAGCTGCCGGTGAGCGAGATGGTGCGGCTGCCGACGGTGATGGTGTTCGTCGGCTGGCTGCTCGCGCACGCGCGGAAGTTGCACGAGGCCTACAACGACGCACTGGCGATCTACCGCCGCGAGCGGCGGGTGCGCGGCCGCGGTCGGCCGATGCCCGACCTGCTCGTACGGCATGATTCCGACGGCGAATGGATCGAACTGCCGTGGTGGATGTGGTCGCGGGATGACCTCCGGCGCCGGCGCGTGTTCGCCAACACCTCGACGCCCGGAATGCTCGTGCTCTCCGACATGGAGACGCTCCGGGTCGAACTGCCAATCGCGGCCGACACGTCGCCGTCGAAATGGATCGACGCCCTCTCGCGAATGGAGGAGCATGCGGTGCGGCTGCGGCCGCGGGCGATCGTGACCACGCTGATCGCCCGGCTGCTGCTGGCCGATGTCTTCGTGCACGGGATCGGCGGTGCCGCCTACGACGGCATCACCGACGAGATCGTCCGCCGGCTCGTCGGCTCCGATCCCCCGCGGCATGCGGTGGTGTCGGGCACGCTGCGGCTGCCCCTGGAGGGTGTATTTCCGGAACTGGAGCGGGACGATCCGGCAGCCGGCCTGGCGGCGGCACAGGCACTGGTTCGTGACATCCGATTTCATCCGGAGCGACACCTCGCCGCTCCCGCCGCGGCGTCGGAGCAGGTTCGCGAACTGATAGCGGCGAAGCGACGATGGATCGACACCCACCCCACGCTGACGCTATCGGCACGGCGGTGCCGGGAGATCCGCTCCATCAACGTGCAACTCGCGGCATTGCTTGATGGCGAGCGTGCAGCAACGGAGGGTCGCAGCGTGCGGTTCGCCGAGGCCGTCAAGGCCCGCACAGTCCTACGAGCGCGAGACCATGCATGGTGTCTTTTCCCGGAAAACATGGTGAAAACATTCCTGCTACTGGAAAACGGTGCAGGACCGGCATAGATTGTCCGCCAACGGACTGGTTTTAAGTTGCTCCAGGGAAAGGAGGCATCATGCATCGGGTGGATCGTTTCCCGAGAAGGCGTTCTGCGGTGATCTCGCGGGGTGCAGGGTTTCCTCGGCGAGGAATCCAGACAGCTCCCCGGTTGGCATCGCGTTCGGTATCGCGCTCGGCAGCGCGCTCAACAGCGCGTGACCAGGTGGCGACGGCAGCCCCGGCCCGCCGGAAGAAGCAGAGCCGCCTGAAGATCAGCGCTGCCGCAGGTGTTGCGGTGCGGACCGAGGGCCGCAAGGCCGCCCCGCCGGCCAAGGCCGCCGCGGTCAAGCTTGCCGCCGGCACCGAGCGAGCCACCGCGGCGAAGGCCGCACCGGCCCGGGCTGCGGCCGTCACGACCGCTGTTGAGACCCTGGAAATCCGTCCGTCGGGCACCGTGGTCAGCCGTCGCCCGGCCGTGAAAAGGCCGGCGATTCACCATGTGCCCCATCATCCCGTCCTGCCGCTGAAGCCCCCGGCCTGGATGCTCGAAGAGTGCCAGGTGGCGCCGGCCCGGGCCGGCGATCAGAGCGAGATCCTGCAACTCCTTTCCGGCCTGCCCACGCCGCCGTCGCGGGCAGAGTTTCACGCGGCCGTCGATCACCCGGAGCACGACTCCGCCAATCGGCTGGTGGCCCGGCTCGCGGGTCGCATCGTCGGCCACGTCGAGATCGTGCCCCGCGACCTGCTGGTGGGGGATGCGGTGATTCGCGGCGCCGTCATCGATCGCGTCGCCGTGCTGCCCGAGTGCCGCGGTGCCGGCCACGGCCAGCGGCTCGTCCGCTCCGCGGAAGATCGGATGCGGCAGTCAGGTGCCGTGGTGGCGTTCTCACGGACCCGGATCGCGACGTCGTTCCACGAACTCGGCTGGAGCGTGCTGGGCCGCGACTGTGCGACCCCGGGGCGTCCGACCGACATCCTCGCGCGGCTCCTCGAGGGCGGTCAGCGGGGCGGTGAGACGGTGACCATGCGGCAGTGGCGGCACGTCGAGCTGCCGGCGATCATGCGGATCTACCAGCAGAATGCTTCGCGGTTCGTCGGTCCGCTCGATCGCAGCGAGAACTACTGCCGCTGGCTCGTCAGCCGTGGCGCGTTCGACTCGATCCTCGTGGCCCTCGTCGGCCAGGACCGCTACGAGCTCCACGAATCGAGCGCTCGGATCGTGGGCTACGCCATCCAGTCGGGCAACCGCGTGCTCGAGATCATGGCCGACCCCGAGTTCGCCGGCCTCGAGCGAGACATCCTGGCCCGCGTTTGTGCCGAAGCGATCGAGAATGACCGGCAGGAGATCGTCTACGAATCCAGCGCCGCCGATCCGCTCCACGAGGCCGTAGCCGGCGACGGCAGCCTCGTGCAGTCGGGCGATCGGATGGTGGTCGCGAAGGTCTTCAAGCCCCTCGACCTGCTCACGGCGGTGGCCCCTCAGGTGGCGGCCCGCGTGGCCGCATCGGAGGTCAAGGAGACATTGGAACTGGGCCTCGATGCTCCGTCGTTTCGAGGGTCGATCATCGTGGCCGACGGCAAGGAGCCGCGTGAGGCAACGGTCCATCCGGGCCGCGTGGGCCGCAGCTACCTGCGGCTCTCCGACGACGAACTGGCCCGGTTGCTGTTGGGACAGTGCGATCCCGCCGAGGCGGTGGCTGCGGGCCGAATGGAGCCCTCGACGCAGATGGCGCAGAAGCTCGCCGCCCAGCTCTTTCCGCGAACGCCGCTCTGGTGCCCAATGTGGGACGACCTGCCGGCGTGAGTCAGCGGGTCCCGGGGGACCATGCGGGTCAGGTCTCCCGCCGCTCGCGTCGCGCTGGCCGGAGGTCAGCCATGGCCACGGCTGCCGGCCAGCCACTGGTTGGCCCAGGTGCGGACGCCATCCATGCCCTTCCGGTGGCAGAAGTCGCCGAGCGTCTCACCCGCTTTCCGCTCCGCCTTGTAGCAGGCGAGTACGGCCGTGATCTCCTTGGAGAGATCGTCGAAGGGGACGACGTCCTTGTACTGCTCGTTGAGCCGGTCGCCGAGCAGGCGGCCGCCGAGGAAGATCGTGTACTTGCCGAGGGTGCGGCCGACGATGCCGATGTCGGAGTTGTAGGGGCGGGCGCAGGCGTTGGGGCAGCCGGTCATCCGCAGCGTGAAGGCGTCGTGCGACAGGCCGAGTCGTGCGACCTCCGGCTCGAGCGAATCGATCAGGCCAGGGAGCACCCGCTCGCTCTCCGCCACGGCGAGGCCGCAGGTGGGCAGGGCGACGCAGGCCATGCTCCAGCGGCGCAAGGTTGAGATCTCCTCCGAGGTCTTCACGCCGTGGTCGTGGAGGATCTTCGCGATCCGCTCTCGGTCGGTGATGCCCAGGTCGGTGAACAGGAGGCTCTGGTGGGCGGTGGTCCGCACGCCCGGCTTGAGGTCGTGGAGGATCCGCCGCAGCGCCGTCTTCAGCCGGAAGTCGCCGGTGTCGTGCACCCGGCCGTTTTCGATATTGAGCCCATAGAAATACTTTCCATCTCCCTGCTCGAACCAGCCGATGTGGTCGTCGAAGCCGTGAACGTCGGCCGGATGGCATGGGGCCAGTGGCTTGCCGAAGTATTCCTCGACCTTCGCACGGAAGGCGTCGAGGCCCATGGTGTGGATCGTGTACTTGAGCCGCGCGGTCTTGCGGTCGGTGCGGTTGCCGTAGTCCCGCTGCACCTTGATGATCGCCTCGGCGATCCCGCAGACGTCTTCCGGGGGTACGAAGCCGAGCCGCTTGCCGAGGGCAGGAAAGGTCTTGGCGGCACTCGGCGTCACGCCCATCCCGCCGCCGGCGAGCACGTTATAGCCGAGGATCTTTCCCCCTTCGTGGACGACGAGGAAGCCGAGGTCGTTGGCGTAGATGTCGGTGCAGTTGTCTTCAGGGAGTGCGAAGGCCGTCTTGAACTTCCGCGGCAGGTAGGTCGGGCCGTAGATCGGCTCCACATCCTTCTCGCCTGAGGTGCCCCCGGCGAGTGTCTTTTCACCCGTGTCAGGATCGGTCAGCCAGATCTCGTAGTAGGCCCGCGTCCGCGGCGCCAGGTGCTTCGCGAGTTCGTCGACCTTGGCCTGCATCTCGTCGCGGACCGGGTTGCCGTGGATCGGGGCCGGGCAGCACATGATGTTTCGCTCGACGTCGCCGCATCCGGCAAGCGAGGACATCTGGACGTCGTGAATCCGCCGCATGAAGGGCTTGAGATCCCCCTTCACCACCCCGTGGTGCTGGATCGCCTGCCGGGTGGTGAGCCGGATCGTGCCGTTGCCCACCTCGTCGCCCAGATCCAGCGCCGAGAGCAGTTGCGCGGCCGTCAGCTTCCCGCCGGGCACGCAGGTGCGGATCATGAACGAGACCTGCCGCTCGCTCTTCTTACCGTCGGCCGACTTCTTGCGGGTCTCGCGGTCGTCCTGCTGGTAGGTGCCGTGGTTCTTGAGCAGCTGGATCGAGCCCTTGCCAAATCCGGGCGCGCCGTCGGTGAGTTCCTTGGCGATGTCGCCCGCGAGATAGTTGCTCGC
>QWQL01000063.1 GCA_003670825.1 Planctomycetota bacterium | reverse complement strand
ATGCCCGCCGCGTGACCGAGCGCGGCCTGCACGGCCAGCCTCACGTGCGACTGCTGCACGCCCTCGGCCAGCGGATAGACGGCCAGCCAGTCCGACGCATGGGCATCCTCACCGCCGGCCAGCCACCGGACCTCCGGATGGGCGAACTCCCACGCCGAGCCATTCAGCCGGGGCTGGCCCGCGATCACCACCTTCATGCCGGCCGCGAATCGTTTCGCCATGAACGGCATGTTGAACCACACCCCCCGCACCCGCCCGCCACCGCAGGCGATCGATACGCTGAGCATGGTGCGGCCGCTAGAGAGCGTCCGCGATCCGACGTCGGCCACTTCGCCGGCGACCGAGGCATGTTCTCCCTCGCGGAGGTCGGCCAGCGAATGCGCGCCCGTGAAATCCCGGTAGTCGCGCGGGAAGTGCATCAGGGCGTCGCGAACCGTGACGAGCCCGAGCTTCGCCAGTTTCTCCGCGCGGGCCGTTCCCACGCCCGGCAGTCGCTCGAGGCGGGTGGAGAGGCTCGTGTCAGCCGCCATTCCGCTGGAGCTCCCGATAGGCCTCGACGGCGAGCCGATCGCACTCCTCGTTCTCCGGATGGCCCGAGTGCCCAGCGACGTATGAAAACCGCACCGTGTGCGCGGCGGCGAGCCGGTCAAGTTCCCGCCACAGGTCCTCGTTCTTCACCGGCACGAGCCGTCCCTTCTCCTTTCGCATCCAGCCCTGCTGCTTCCAGCGAGGCAGCCACTCCGAGAGCCCGGTGCCCACGTACTTGCTGTCGGTCACGAGCTCCACGACCGTCGGCCGCTTGAGCAGCCGCAGCCCCTCGACGACCGCGGTGAGCTCCATGCGGTTGTTGGTGGTCACGGGCGCGGCGCCGGAGTCCTTCGTCTCCCGCCCGCTCCCGGGATGCCTGAGGATGTAGGCCCAGCCACCGGGGCCAGGATTGCCGCTGCATGCCCCGTCGGTGAACAGCATCACTTCCGCCTCGTCACGTTCCTTCGCCATCCCGGCCATCCTTCCCTGTGATCTGCCGTCGTCCTCGTCCTCAGCCCGCGTCTCGAGCAGCCGCCACGGCCACCTCCGCCACCCCGCCGGCCTCGTCCGGCACGGCAAGCCGTAGCGGCAGCCGCACCGTGAACCGGCTACCGCGGCCGAGTTGGCTCTCAACCGAGACGTCGCCGCCGAGCAGCCGGCAGAGCTCGCGGACGATCGACAGACCGAGCCCCGTTCCGGTGAACTCCCGAGACATCGCGTCATCCCGCTGGAACACGTGCCCCTGGCGGAACTTCTCGAAGATCATCTGCCGCTCGTCCTCGGCGATCCCGACGCCGGTGTCGACGATCTCCATGAGAAACTCGCTGACCGGCTCCCCCTCGACGACCTCGAGCCTCGAGAACACGTCGACGCGGCCCCCCTGTGGCGTGAACTTCACGGCGTTGGAGAGCAGGTTGGCGAGGATTTGCTGCACCTTCGCCTGATCCTGCTCCACGCCCTCAAGACCCGGCCCCGCCTCGTGCGCCAGGTCGATTCGCTTCCGCTCCGCGAGCGGCCGCACCATGTCGCATTGGGCGCTGACGACCGCGTCGAGGTTGAAAACCGTCGGCCGCACCTCCATCTTGCCCGCCTCGATCTTCGCCAGGTCGAGGATATCGTTGATCATCTCCAGAAGCATCCGCCCCGAGCTGCGGATGTTCTCCACATACCGCTTCTGCTTCGGGTCGAGCGACTCGATCGAGCCGAGCACGTCCGAGAAGCCGATGATGCTGTTGAGCGGCGTTCGCAGCTCATGGCTCATCGTGGCCAGAAAATCCCCCTTGAGCCGGTTCATCTCGTAGAGGTTGAGGTTGGCCTGGGCCAGCTCGTCGACCTTGTCGTCGAGCACGGTGTTGGTCTTGAGCAGCTCTTCCTGGGAATCGATCAGCCCGCGGAGCATGCGATTGAAGGCGAGACCAAGTTCCTCGAACTCGTCGGCGGTGTGGATGTCGGCCCGGGCGTCGATGTTGCCCCGGCGGACCTCGTCGCTGACGTGCCGCAGATGGTCGAGCGGCTTCACGATCACGTACCGCACGATCGCGTAGGCCACGAGCATCGCCAGAAAGACGGTGATGATGGCGGTCGCCAGCAGGATGGCGCGGTTCCAGTTGATCGCCTTCCGCGTGGCGGCATCGGGCATCACCACCTTTACCACCGCCATCAGGTCTTCCTCGGCCTGGCGGGGGTGGCGGGCCTCGTCGAAGCCGGCCGGCGGATCGCCGATCAACTCCTGATACTGATGGCAGACGAGGCAGCTCTTCCGGGCCCGCACAGGCTGGTAGTAGTGGTATTCCGAGGCGTCTTCGGTGCGGAACTCGCGGTACTCCACCGGCGGTTCCCCGGCGACGGCCGGCGGTGGCGGCCGGTCGCGAAAGTAGTCGAGCACCGCCGCGTCGAGCCGCTTGTAGCCGGACCGCTCCTCGGGGGTCGCCTCCGGGTCGAGCAGCCGCCAGCTGTAGGGCTGGCTCTGGAGCGTCCGGCCGAGCGTCTCGATCAGGCTCGTGTACTGCTGTTCCTTCTCCAGGGTCTTCCAGTGGTACTGGAGCATGATCGCGTCGACGAGATGCCGCCCCGTGCTTCGCGTGGTGGCGTAGACGAGCCGCTCCGTCCGGCTGCCGTACCACCAGAAGCTGCCCGCGATCAGCACGAACAGGCAAATCCCGAACAGGAAGCGGCACTTCCGCTCCAGGCTGGTCTCGCCGAGGATGTCCGTGATCGACCGGTACGCCATCGTGTCAATCGTACCCTATCGGCCGCTCCGATCGGACTCCCCTGCCACGACGGCGAGCGGGCGGGCGGCAGCGGCCGCACCGTTGGTCGGTGGCAGGATCACAGCATATCGACGGGATCGACATCGATGATCCAGGCCACGTTGTCGGGCGTCTTGAGCCCCGCGGTGGCGCGGGCCACCAGCGCTCGCAGGCCGGCGCCATCGGGCCCATGCACCTGGAGATGCCAGCGGAAGCGATCGCGGAGCCGCGCGATCGGGGCCGGAGCCGGGCCGAGCACCCGGATGGCCGGGGTGCCCTCCGCCTCCCGCCGCAGCCGGTCGACGACGTGCCCCGCCCAGTCGGTCGCGGCCCGCTCATCGACGCTCCGCACCACGATCCGCACGACGCTCCCGTACGGCGGATAGAGCAGAGCCTCGCGGACGGGCAGCTCGCTGCGGACGAACGCCTCGTAGTCGTGGCTGGCGGCGGCCCGGATCGCCGGGTGATCTGGCGTGCTCGTCTGCACCACCACGCGGCCGCCGAGCGGCCCGCGGCCGCTGCGTCCTGCCACCTGTGTGACGAGCTGACAGGTTCGCTCCGAGGCGCGAAAGTCGGCGAGGTGCAGGGCCGCGTCGGCGTTGATCACGCCGACGAGCATCACGGCCGGAAAGTCGAGCCCCTTCGCGATCATCTGCGTGCCGACCAGGATGTCGATCTCGCGATTGCGGAACGCATCGAGGGTTCGCTCGTGGCTGCCCCGCTCCCGCATCGTGTCGGTGTCCATGCGGGCGATCGCCGCCTCGGGGAACGAGCGGCGGATCTGCTCCTCGAGCCGCTGGGTGCCGGTGCCGGAATGGACGAGCCCAGGCGCGCGGCAGTCGGGGCAGTCGGCCGGCAATCGCGACACGAGACCGCAGCCGTGGCAGATGCCGCGGCTGCCCGGTTGGTGGAGGGTGAGGGCGAGGTCGCACTGCAGGCACCGCGCGGTGTGGCCGCAGGCATGGCACTGCACGTGCGTCGCAAAGCCGCGCCGGTTGAGGAGCAGCATCACCTGCCCGCCGCCGTCGAGAGCCCAGCGAATGCCGGCCGCCAGCCGCGGGCTGACGGCGCCGCGAGACCGGCTCCCCCGCTCTCGCAGGTCAACGGTGATCACGCCGGGCAGCTGCGAGCCCCCCACGCGGTCGGCCAGCCGGCACATGATCCATTCGCCTGACAGGCACCGGGCAAAGGTCTCGAGCGACGGCGTCGCCGAGCCGAGCACGAGCGGCACCCCCTCCGCCTTCGCGATCCATTCGGCCACGTCGCGGGCGTGATACCGCGGCGCGGTCGCCTGCTTGAACGAGCTCTCGTGCTCCTCGTCGATCACGATCAGCCCAAGCCGCGGTGCGGGGGCGAAGATCGCCGACCGCGCGCCCACCACCACGTTCACGCGCCCCGACGCGATCTCCCGCCACTGGGCGTGCCGCTCGGCGGGGGTCAGGTGGCTGTGCAGCACGGCGACCTTGCCAAACCGCGCGCGGAAACGGTCGCAGGTCTGCGGCGTGAGGCTGATCTCGGGCACCAGCACGATCGCCTGGCGGCCGTAGGAGACCGTCTCCTCCACGGCCTGCAGGTAGACCTCCGTCTTGCCGCTGCCGGTGACGCCGAAGAGCACGATCGTCTCGGCGCGTCGAGCCGCCATCGACGCCTTGATCGAGCCGAGCGCCTGCTCCTGCGCGGCGGACAGCTCCGCCGGCCGGTCGTGGCTGATGGCGGGCCGCTCGGCGGCGGCCGACCGCAGCGGCCGTTCTACCGAGCCAGCCTCCTGGAGGAGCCCCATCTTGTGCAGCCTCTGCACCACGGCCCGGCTGGCGCCGGTCGCCTCGGCGAGCTGTTCGGCGGTCTGCGGCTCCGTGGCGGCGGCAAGCACGCGGGCCTGGGCCGGGGTGGGCCGCCGCGGGGCTGCCGCTCCGCTGGCGACGAGCAGGGGTGATGTCCGCACCCTGGTCCGCAGCCGCACGCCCGCCGGCAGCACCGCCTCGAGCACCTCGCCCCAGCGGGCCATCCACCGCTCGGCCATCCACTTGGTGAGCTCGAGCATCCGCGGTGAGAGCAGGGGCTGCTCGTCCTCCACACCGGCCACGCTCTTGAGCGGCGCCTGCGGCAGCTCGCCGTGCCGCACCGCCACGCAGTAGGCCAGCTGCTCGCGATTGGCCCGCCCCAGTGGCACGCGGACCCGGCGTCCAGGCTCCACGCTCGCGGCCAGCGATTCAGGCACGAGGTAGTCCAGCGGCTTCTCGACCCCCGCAGGCAAAACCACCGTGGCGATGGTGCCGTGGCGGGCGTCGTCCTCGACCCAGCGGGGCCCGCTCTCGAAGAGTTCGCGTTGCGTCGTATGCTGCTTGGACATTCTGGAGATTAGACCCGCCCAGCGGCCACGCGGTCCACGAGCCGCAGCGGACGGGGTCGGCGGAGGGAGGCGAGCATGCGAATCGGTATCTACGGCGGCAGCTTCAACCCAGTCCACCTCGGCCACCTGATCGCCGCGGAGTGCTGCCGGGAACAGGCCCGGCTCGATCGCGTGCTCTTCATGCCGGCCGCCACCCCGCCGCACAAGCAGGGGCAATTGCTAGCCGACGCCGCCGACCGGGTGGCGATGCTGACCCTCGCGGTGGGCGGCCACGAGGCATTCGCTGTCTCCACGATCGAGGTCGATCGCGGCGGCGTGAGCTACACGGTCGACACGCTCGCCGCGCTCGCGGAACGGCACCCGCACGATACGCTCGTGCTGGTGCTCGGACCCGACGCCCTCGCCCAGTTGCCCACCTGGCGGGAGCCGCAGACGATCGCCGACCGCTGTGAGCTCGTAGCCGTGGAGCGAGAGCGACTCGACGACGTCGCCGCGATCGCCCGCGACGCCGGGCTCGCCGACCTCCTCGGACAGGAGCGACTCGCTGCGCTCATTGCCGCGCGGGTGCGGATGCCCGCGATCGGCGTGCGGGCGAGCGACCTCCGGGCGGCCGTGGCCTCAGGCACGAGCATCCGCTACCGCACGCCGCGGGCTGTGGAGGCATTTGTCATGAGCCACGGCCTGTACCGCGACGGTTGACCGCATCGCGAGCGGTGCCCGCGCCGCGAGCCGCATCGGAGCCGCCAAGCGCGAGCCCCTTGAGGCGGGCGGCGAGAAGGCGGCTCATCGGCTCGCCCGACAGCCGTGAATCGTCGGCCAGCGTCCTCAGCAGGCGGTCGAGCCGGTCGGCGGTGGAGTGCTGCAGGTTCAGGAGCACGTGGCACACGCCACCTACGCTGCACACGCCTCCCGGCATGTCGCCCAGGGGCTCCTCGCGGACGTGATAGCCCAGGTCTGAGGCGAGCTGCCGGGCTTCCTCGAGCAGGCCGAGCGTGTCGGACACAGCGTTACCTCCCCCAGCCCCCAGGCAGGCCACGCTGCTCGCGTCGCTCATCCATGGCCCGGCGATATTCGACGTAGCGCGACCGCTGCTCCGGCGTCGTGCGATCAATCATCGACTTCCGCCACTTGTTGCTTCTTTCCTCGCTGCTGCTGCCGCTGCTGCTGCTGCCGGTGGGGGCCGGTGGTCCGCCGCCGCTCGTGCCGCCCGGGGTGGTGCCGCCCTGGGCCGTGCCGCCAGTTGCCTGGCTCCCCTGCCCGCCGCCAAAGACTCCCGCGATGGCGCGGCCGGCATCGAAGGCCTTCCGCATCATCTCCTCCTGATCGATCTGACGGTCGAGTTCGGCCTGCCGCTTCTCGGGCGCGGCCGCGAAGTAGGAGTCGATCCGCGCCCGAAACGCGGAGCGGAACATGCTGCCCCCCTCCCGCTCGACCTGCGGCCGCAGGTGCGACGGGAGCGCCTCCACCTTGGTGCGAATCGTGTTCATCGCGGTGACGGCGGCCGTGGCCTCGACGATCGTCTTGGGCCCGCCCCCCTCGCCAAACTGCTTCTGGGCTTCCTGCTGAAGCTGCTGGATTTCGGTCACCCGCGGATCGGTGACGAAGCTGATCCAGCCCAGGAACCAGGCCGCGATCAGGGCGAGCAGCACGAGGCCCGCGATGACGGCAACCCAGAGGCCCCGATTGGATGCCCCCGCTTCGCGCGTCGGCACGCGGGCAGTGCGCGACGACCGAATGGCAGCAGTGCTCATGAGGAACCTCCGGCAGACAAAAAACGGATTCAGAGATTGTCGACGTGGCCGTCAAAGTACAGGAAGTTTCGCGAGCCCTCGGGGGGCGACCAGTTCGGGTCGTCGGTGCGGTTAACTTCGGCGTCGTCGGAGTTGAACAGGCCGGCGAAGCCCGTCATGTGGAACGGGCCAAACTCGTAGAGCACCCAGAGCTTCGACGAGGCGAGGTTGCTGCCGAGCCGGCCTGAGGAGAGGGCCTCTTCGCGGGTCTTGCCTTTCAGGCCGCTGTCGGTGCCGGTGGTGACGAGCAGGCGGCGGACGGGATACTCGTAACTCGTGCCCTCGTAGGGAACATCTTTGTATTCCACAGGCCGCTGAGCCACGGGTATCTGGGCCATCTTCTCCTGGATCTTCTGGCCTTCGGCCGAGCCGGCATCACGCTGGAAGTAGACGGTGTCGGACGGGCAGCGGAAGGCCTCGCGGTTGTTCTCCATGAATGGGCCAAGGGCCGAGACGATGCTCGGCCGGATCGGCTCGGCTGGCCACCGGAGCAGGATCTCCGAACTGGGCAGGCCCGCGGCCACCGGAAAGCGGCCCTTGGTCTTGCGGTCCATGTACATCGTCATCGCCAGGCCGATCTGCTTCAGGTTGCTCTTGCACTGCGTGCGGCGGGCGCCTTCCCGGACCGACTGCACCGCGGGCAGCAGCATGCCGAGCATCATGCCGATGATCGAAATCACCACCAGCAACTCGATCAACGTCATGCCGGCACGGGGTCGCTGCGGAGAAGTCGCTTGCATGGGAGGCGTCATGGTTAGTCTGATCATAGCGAAGGACCGACTCATAGCGAACGACCGACCAGGAGCGGTCGAGGCCGCCGGCTCTGGCCGATTTCTCCACCCCATTGGTGGAGTTTTCAGGCCGCACTGTTGCCGGTCTGCGGAACCTTGAACGGTCGAGGAGCCGAAACGGATCGCAACAGGGATTGTACAGGGCTCATGAGCCCGCCGACGATACCTCTCAGCGGGGCGCAAGTCTCGACAAGTCATGGAGTTCGGTCAGGCAGCCGGGGAAAGATTTCCGGTTGCCCGAAACCTGACCCTTCCGCAGACCTTGCGGGCAGGGCAGACCAGTCAGGCGGGGTCATGTTCGACGGCGGCGACACGATCGATCGGAGTGGACGCGAGGCCGGGGAGCCCCCCTGTCGCAGCCTCATCGTTGGAGTCCATCCCCGCCCCATCCCTCTGGGCACGGCCAGTTCACCGGCAGTCCCACCGGCCAGCGCTCCGGCAGCCGACGACACCGCCCGACTCCACCGCGACCTCGAGGCAGCCCGCGCCCGGCATGCGGCGGAGGTGGCCCACCTCCGTGGCGAACTGCTCGACGCCCGCAAGCAGGCGTGCCTCGGCGAACTGCTCGGCACGACGACGCATGAGTTCAACAACGCCCTGACCACGATCCTCAACTACGCCCGCCTGGGCCTGCGGCACCGGGATCAGGCCACCCGCGACAAGGCGCTCGAGCGGATTCTCTCCGCCGGCACGCGGGCCGCGAAGATCACGGCAAGCATCCTCTCCATGTCGCGGAGCCGGTCGACGCGGTTCGAGCCGGTCGATCTCCTACTGCTGATTGAAGACGTGCTCGTGCTGCTCGAACGCGAGATGATGAAGTACCGAGTGCAGGTGGAGCGGGAGTTCGCCCCGGTGCCGAGGGTGTCGGCGAATCCGGGCCAGCTGCAGCAGGTGCTCCTCAACCTTCTCGTCAACGGCCGTCAGGCGATGCCGAGCGGCGGGCGGCTGATCCTCCGGCTTTCGCACGACGAGGCCTCGGGCTTCGTCGACGTGACGGTTCGCGACACCGGCTGCGGCATGACGCCGGACGTGATGCGGCGGATCTTCGAGCCGCACTTCACTACGAAAGCCGGCCCCGACGAGACCGGCAAGGGGGGCAGCGGTATGGGCCTAGCCTCCTGCCGCGAGATCGTCGAGGCGCACCGCGGCCGGATTCGCGTCGAGAGCGCGCCGGGCAAGGGAACGGCGCTGACCATTCGGCTCCCCGTGCTCGACGTCGCCTCGGCGCGGCGGACGGCGTAGACGGCCAAGGCTCGCCTGCGCAGCCGGCCCAGCGGTATGATCCCCGCGAAGGGATCACACCACCGATGCGCAGCACATACCTCCGAATCAGGTCCGCGGTCGTGACCGCGGGCCGTTCCAACGTCGATCTCCGCTCCGGCTTCTGGGTCCCGGCCGGTATTCGGTCTGTGCTGCTGGCCGCGGTGCTCGTCCCACGGCTCGCGGACTCCGGGGCCGCGGCGGCCGACGCCCCGGGGGCCACCGCGGCGAGCGCGGAGAGCGGCGCTGCAGCACGGAGTCGAGGCACGGGTCGCACCCGCGTGCCACCCCCCGACCTCACGGCCTCGCCCGACGACCTCTTCGCCTACATCGAAGCCATCGCCGATCCCGCCACCGAGCCAGACTCCCGCGGCCGGCAGCGATACCACCGCCGCAAAGTCGCGGCCTCCACCGCGCTGGCTGCCGGACAGATCATCGCCGCGCTGCCGGCCGACGATCCGCGGCAGGCCCGGGCCATCGTGCTCAAACTCGATGCGCTCGAAACACTCCAGGATCTCGGGGAGCCACAGATCGCCGAGGCGCT
>QWQL01000016.1 GCA_003670825.1 Planctomycetota bacterium | reverse complement strand
GTAGACATGGATGCAATCGTTTCCGCGCACCCAAAACCCCTGCGGGTGGTGCACGTCGATTCCCCAGTCGGTGAAGGCCACCGCGTCGGCATGGATCGCCGGCGTGTCGAAATCGCGCTGCGTCATCGTCGCGAGGCCGATCAGCCGGCGGCTTTCCCGCACCCCGGGCACGTAGTTGAGCCAGACCAGCTCGCGGTTGGCGTTGGCGACGATCGTCCGCACGTCGTGGTATTTCGCGTAGTTCCACAGGCCGAGCGTGATGCGGAAGAGTTCGTCGCGGATCCGTTCGGCATCCTGGATGGTGTCGTCCACGCCGCCATACTCCAGCCGCCAGCCGTGATCGAGGCCGCCGCTCCAATCATCGGGGGCGGGAGCCCGGCCGGTGCCGCGGGCTTCCTCGTCGAAGTTCTCCGGCCGGCGGATGTCGAGCGTGCCGAGGCGGCGGTGCGATCCTCGGGGCTCGAAATCCTCCGGCTTCGTCCAGTGATAGGCCCACGGGGGGCACTGGAAGACCGCCGTCCGCTCCCGGTCGGCAAACACCGCCTTGTAGAGCGTGTTGCCCTGCGTGCGGTCGGTCGCTTGCTCCGGGGCCAATGACTCCCCGAACTCAGCGCGGGCCTCCTCGCCTTGTCGGTATTCGGCGCCGGCGTAGAAGCCCACCCAGGCGTGGCCGGTGCAGTCGATGAAGACCGGGGCCCGGTAGCGGAGTCGCCGGCCACTGGTGACATCGATCGCGAGCACCGCCGCGATCCGGCCCGCCTCACCCCGTTCGCCGGCGGCGAGCGGCCGCGGCGGCTTGCCGTCGGCCATCTCCACGCCCTGGCAGCGGGTGTTGGTGTGGAGCGTGATTCGCGGCTCCGCCCGCAGCAGCTCCTCCATCCGCCGCGAGTCCGCGAAGTTCCGCCAGCCCTGGAGCGGATAGAGTTCCTCGCAGGCGCCGGTGACGTTGATCGTGTCGGGCGGCTGACCGCCCCAGCCCATCGGCGGCACCTGGATCTCATCGGAGCTGTTGCCGCCGACCACGGGCCGATCCTGAATCAGGGCCACCTTCGCGCCGCGGCGGGCCGCGCCCAGGGCGGCGCCCATGCCCGCCGGCCCGGCTCCCACGATGACGACATCGAATGTTCCCGCATCGGCGATCTCCGCCGACACACCCCCATGCCGCTCCCGCTGGACCGCGAGAGTCGGGAGATCATCGGCCGGCGTGAATCCCTCCCCGGCCAGCACGATCGCATCGCAGCGGCCCCACCAGCCGGTGACGTCTTCGAGCCGCACGTCGGTCGGGCCCGCCTCGAGCTGAAACTCGCCGCCGTCGAACCAGTGCCAGCGGTCGTCGTCGGCCGAGCGGCCGATCTCGGGGGAGGCCTTGCCCCCCACGTTCACGACAAATCGCCCCGGCGAGTCCGCGGGCAGCCAGTCTCGCGCCCGCACCCAGAGCCGATAGGTTCCAGTCTCCGGGATCTCCGCGGTCGTGACGGCGGCAGCGACGGGTTTGCCCAGCCCGGTGGCGAGCAGATAGACCGATCCCATCACGTCGACGTGCTGCGTGTCGCGAGACCAGCCGCCGACATCGGCAAAGGCCTCCGCCTCGAGCCAGACCACCGGCGCCGCGTGAGCCGCCGCGGGCACCGTCGCCGTGAGCAGGAGGCCGACCAGAAGCCCGAGCGTCGCCGGGGCCATGCGGAGCTGGCCGGGCAGGTGAGGGAGTCGCGTTGTCGGTCTGGTCATGCTCGTGGCTCTGAATGGTTGTCGGGGGCGGAAGACTCACGAGCCATCCGGAGGCTACAGCCGCAGGCAGCGGAAACGCAGGCCGTGGCCGCGGCTGATAAGTGATTGGCTGCCTGAGCAAACTGCCGACGACCGTCGCATCGGGGCATACTGCCGACACCCGTCACGTTGGGAAAGAGAGGACTCCTGCCATGCCGATTCAATCGACCGCTTCCGCCCCGAAGGCCCGTGGCCTGCTGCTCCTCTGCCTGCTTGTGTCGCTGGCCTGGGCCGGAGCCGCCCACGCCACGGAAGCGGCCCCCAGGAAACTGAAGGTCTTCATCCTGGCGGGCCAGTCCAACATGGAGGGGCACGCCGCGATCACCACGTTTGACTCCATCGGCAAGGATCCGGCCACGGCGCCCATCCTCGCGGAGATGCGGAATCCCGATGGCACGCCCCGGGTATGCGACAAGGTCTGGATGTCGTATTTGACCGGCCCGTACGACGGCAGCGCGAACGGCGAGGGCCTCGGCAAATTGACCGCCGGCTTTGGCGCCCGCGGAGACAACCCCACCCAGAGTGGCGGCAAGATCGGGCCCGAGTTCACCTTCGGCATCTTCATGGAGAAAGCTCTGCAGCAGCCGATCCTGATCATCAAGACGGCCTGGGGCGGCAGGAGCCTGAACACGGAGTTCCGTCCCCCGAGCGCCGGCTCCTATGAGTTCACCGAAGGGATGGTTGATGAACTCACGAAGAGGGGCGTTGACATCAACACGGTGAAGGAAGAGAAGGCGAGGGAGTCGGGCCGCTTTTACCGGATGATGATCGAGCACGTGAAAAAGGTGCTGGCCGATCCCAAGCGGGTCTGTCCGGACTATGACGAGCAGGCCGGCTATGAGCTGGCCGGGTTTGTCTGGTTTCAGGGCTTCAACGATCTGGTCGATGGGCAGACCTACCCCCGGCGGCATGAGCCGGGCGGGTACGACGAATACTCGCGGCTGTTAACGCACTTCATTCGCGACGTGCGCACCGATCTCTCGGCCCCGAAGATGCCATTCGTGATCGGCGTGCTGGGTGTCGATGGCGAGAAGCATGCGATTTTCCGCAAGGCCATGGCCGCACCGGCCGAGATGCCCGAGTTCAAGGGGAACGTGATTGCCGTCGACACCGCTCCCTTCTGGGATCATGCCATCGCCGCCGCACAGCCCAAGCAGGGCGAGTACGACACGATCGTCGGTACGGCACACCCCTTGAAGCCAGACGGCACGCTCGACGGCGAGTGGAAGTGGGGGAAGTACTGGAAGTCGGTGGGAACGCCGGCGCCGGAGGAACGGGTCTGGCGATTCGTTTCGATCGATGCCACCGAAAAGAAGGACAAGCTCGAAAAATATGATGGCAGGCGATTTCGTGACATCACGCTGCCGGCCGGGATGGAGCAGTGGTACGCCCCCGACTTCGACGACAGCCAGTGGAAGGCAGGCAAGGCCCCCATCGGCAAGGGCGTCTGGACACACAGCGGCATCACGTTGGACACATTCCCCTCAGCCTGGGGCGACGGCGAATTCCTGCTGATGCGGACGACGTTCGACCTCGAAGACCTCGACTGCGAGGCGTATCGCATCGCGATCCTGGCCAGGCAAGGATTCAACGTGTATCTTAACGGGCACAAGGTTCACACCTACATCTGGTGGCTCGACAACCCCGTGTGCCGGTCCATCGTTCTCGACAAAGACCAGGCCACCACGGTCTTGAAGAAGGGGAAGAACGTGTTGGCGGTGTATGCCAACGACCAGTACGACCAAAACTCCCTGGACCACTATGCGGCGCTCGATGCGTGGGTCGAGGGGATCACCAAGGCCGATCAGGAGAAGCTCGCCCTTGCCTTGGAGGAAATCCTTTCGTCCAAGGAAAAGGAGGTGCTCCAAGGCCATTCCGATGGCGGTTACCACTACTGGGGCAGCGGGAAGACCTTCGCGCAGATCGGCAAGGCCTTTGCAGAAGCCTTGTTGCCGTTCCAGAAATAAACGACGAACAGTGTGGTCGATGAGCCCTTCGCTTCCGGTTCAATCCCCTCGAGATGCATATGAAATCAAAAGCCCTCGCCGCCCTGCTGCTCATCCCCTTCGTGTTTTCAGGCCAGCTCGATGCTGGCGACGGCGGCGGTAACGGAGCGGGCTACTACACCGAAGAACTGATCTATAACCTCCGCCCGGCCCCGACCGGCGAGCGGTTTTTCGGCGGCATCGGCGTGACGGGCCTCGAGGCGCGGATCTATCCGGGCGTGGTTCTCAAAGCCGAGGGGATGGTGCCCGGCTCGCCGGCCGAGGGCAAGTTCGTCAAGGGCGAGATTCTCACGGGAATCAACGGCACCGCTCTCAAGGGTCTCAACCCGTTCGTCGTGCTGGGCAACGCCCTCACCAAAGCCGAGGCCACCGACGGGCGGATGGTATTCGATGTGACCTCGGCCGACGGCAAAACCCACCGCCAGGAAACCGTCACGATTCCGGTGCTCGGCGGCTACAGCAAGACTTGGCCGCTGGATTGTCAGAAGTCAAAACGCATCGTCGAGGAGGCCGCCGCCTTTTATGCCGACCCGGCGAAGTTCAACGAGGGCGGCATTCCGGGGGCCCTCGCCTGCCTGTTCCTGCTGTCCACCGGCGACGACCAGTATCTGCCGCGGGTGAAGGCCTATTTCGCCGCGTTCCCGAAGGACGTGCAGCAGATCGGCGATCACACCTGGAACAACGGCTACAACGGCATCGCGTGCGGGGAGTATTACCTGCGCACCGGCGACGCGTCGGTGCTGCCGATCCTGCAACACTACTGCGACGACGCGAAGGCCCGCCAGAAGTTTGGCTGTGGGTGGACCCACTGGGGGCAGGGGATCAGCCCCGGCTATGTCGCCGGCGGCCTGATGAACCCGGCCGGTGCCCAGGTGCTCACGACGCTTCTCCTCGGCAAGGAGTGCGGCGTCAACGTCGATGAGGAGACGCTGCTCGGCGCGCTGCGATTCTTCTATCGCTTCGCCGGCCGCGGCACGGTCCCCTACGGCGATCACCGCAGCGAGGGCGGGCTCGGGTCCAACGGCAAGGACGGCATGGTCGTCGCTGCCATGCAGATCGCCACGGGTGCCCGCGGCGATGTCACCTGCTACGAACAGGCCCGCCAGTGCCTGGCCATGTCGATGATCGACAGCTACCCGGTGCTCGTGATGGGGCATGGCGATGAAGGCCGGGGTGACGGCATCTGGCGCGGCATTATCACCTCGTCCCTGATGCAGGAAAAGCCCGACGTCTACCGCGAGGCGATGGACCGGCTCACCTGGTGGCATGATCTGAGCCGCGAGCCGGGGGGCAGCATCGGCATCGCGACGCTGACCTGGGGCGATGGCAAAGTCGGCTCTTCCGGCCCGGGCATGGGGCTCTCCTACACCGCGCCGTTGAAGACGCTGCGGATCACCGGCGGGCCCCGGTCGAAGCACTCGAAAGACTACACCCTGCCCGAAAACCCGTGGGGCACGGCGGCCGACCGAGCCTTTCTCTCGATCGACCACAACCCGAACTACTTCGACTACGGCCCGTCGGAGCCCACGCATGTTCCCTTTCATGCGCTGGGGAACGGCTATGCGAGGCCGGCAAAGGACCTCGAGGGCCTGCCCCGTGAAACGCTGCTGAAGAACGTCCATCACCGCAACTACCTGATCCGCACGCAGGCGGCAAAGGGCCTGCGCGAGGTCGGCGGCTTCGACGAATTGGAAAAACTCCTGCGCGACGCCGACCCGCGCGTGCGCCGCGCGGCCCTCGATGGCCTGGTGGACTACAACTACTGGTTCGGCATCGGCCGCAACCCGGTCGCGACGCAGCAACTCACGCCGGCGATGCTGGAAAGCATCACCGCCATGCTCTCGGATCCGGAGGAGGCATGGTGGGTCGTCGATGCCGCGCTGATGGCCCTGAAGTTCGCGCCGGCGCAGGACATCCAGGCACGCCTCCCGCTGATCCTGCCCTGGACGACGCACTCCGATTGGTGGCTGCGGGAATCCGCCTTCATGGCCCTGTCGGGCCTGGAGAAGGACGACAGCCTCTATCTCGGGATCCTGCCCACGCTGTTGACGATGGCGACCAGCGAATACCACACCCAGCCCCGGTGGAAGATGACGAATCATCTCGAAGGGGTCTTGAGCCGCAAGAAGCCGGCGAGCCCAGCGGGCAGGCTGATCATGGAGGGGCTGCACAAGTCCATTGCGGCCAGTGAGATCAAGAGCGGCGACCGGGCGCCGGAGGGCGCATACAACGTGTTCAAGGCGGTCAAGGCATGCCTCGAAGCCGATCCCGGCAACGCCGTGGCGTTCGCCCGGTTGGTCGCGGAGCGGATCGCGGATTTGGGCACGGATCAACTGATCGACATCCTGGCAGCGCCGCAGGCGCGACCCGAGCGGGGGGCCATGCAGGGCCTCTTCACCAGCTTCGACAAACTGGCGCCCGACCAACGTGCCGAACTCATCGACATTCTCGCCACGGTCTATCGCCAGGAATTCGTCAGGCGGATGAATGCGGGGGAGCGTGGAAATCAGCCGCTGCTGACAACGACCATCGAGCTCACCAGGCTGAAAAATCCCGCCGCCGGCTGGAA
The DNA here is from genome assembly GCA_003670825.1 of Planctomycetota bacterium. Classification (GTDB taxonomy): domain Bacteria; phylum Planctomycetota; class Planctomycetia; order Pirellulales; family UBA1268; genus QWPN01. The sequence goes on along the minus strand of QWQL01000016.1, from coordinate 3,214 downwards.
ACCTGTCGGCACGAGGCCCCGCGCGGAGCAGGTCTGGCGGTTTACGTCGTTCGATCCGCTGACCGAGAAAGACCGGCTGCACCCCCGTGAGGGGAAGCGGTTTCGTGACATCGAGTTGCCCGCGGAACTGAATGGCTGGCAGGAGCCCGGGCATGAAGACAGCGCGTGGCACCAGGGGGCCGCCCCCATCGGGATCGGCACCTGCGAGCAGCGAGGCGTCTCATTCGCCAATCGGTCGGCGTGGGGCCAGGGCGAGTTCATCGTGATGCGCACGACCTTCGAGGTGAAGTCCCTCGATTTCGATGCCTATCGTCTCAGCATCCTCGCGCGGCAGGGCTTCCGCGTGTTCCTCAATGGGCACGAGATCAGCGACTACGGGTGGTGGATGCACGCGCCGTGCTACCGTCCGGTCGCTCTGGGGGCAGACGCGATCAGGCACCTGAAGACAGGCACCAATATCCTGGCGGCCTATGGCAACGTGGAATACGACCAAAAGACGCAGGAGCCGCGGGGCCAGATGGATCTTTGCATCGAAGGTCTCAGGATGGCGGATCTGCGGTAGCCGGCGCAGCGTCGGGCTTGCGAACGCGGAGACGGAGCGTCACCTTCGCGCCGACCGGCGGGAGGTTCTCGGGATTGACCTGCCACAGGAGCGCGTCGTTGCCGTGGCCATGAATGCCGTCCAGGCAGAGCAACTCGTCGCCGAACGTGGCGATCGAAATCACGTCGCCGCTTTCGTCGGCCAGATAGGTGCGTGGCCCGTCGCCATTGTCGCGGAGATGCGAGCCGGCAAAGAGAAACGCATCGGGAAACCCGCCCTCATCGCCGCCGTCGCCCGCGGCCCCGTCCGAGTCCAAGCCCGCCGGGACCACGAACTCGCTGACAGGGTGTTCGACCGGTTGCCCGGCGGCGTCGGGAAGCACGAGGAAGACCTCGATCGGATCGCCCTCGGGGGGAACATCGATCCAGCCGACGTCCGGGGGCTCATGCGGCTGCCGTATCGCGGGATGGCCGTTGGTCGCCCCGAGCACGAGCAATGCGGTGTGGATGTGCATCGGCGAGGCCTCGACGGCCACGATCGATTCGTGCTCCTTGGTGCCCTTCGTGCAGGCGACCAGTTCCAGCATGCCTTCGTCGAGGCAGACTGTGGCCTCGATATCGACGTATCGCTCTGCGACGTTGACCGTCATGCCCGGCAGGTTCAGCGGCGGGCGGGCAGCCTGGGCCATGGGCAGGAGGTACAGGAGCAGAAGACCGGCCGCTGCCAGGGCCAAGCTGCATTGGTTGTGCAAGGGCGAGAGTCTGATCGACTGCCGGGTCATGATGGCTCCCCGGCTTGCATGCCGCGCACGTGGTGGACGGCGGGCTGCATTATCCGCCGGTATTCGGCCGGCCCCGCGCCGGTTTTCTGCTTGATTAGCTGATGGACCTGGATGTACTTCGTCATCCCGATCTCGCGGGCGATTTTCTTGACGAGCATCGTGGTGTTGACGAGCAGGTGGCGGGCCCTCTCAAACCGCAGGTCGCGGACGACGTCGCTCACCGTCCGGTGGCAGCCCTCCTCGAACCGCCGGTCGAGCGTTCGCCGCGACACGAAGAACTGCTTGGCGAGCGCAGCCGGGGCTAGTGGCTTGTCGAGATTGGCCTCGATATACCGCAGGATCGACCGCACGAGATCGTCGTCCACCGGAAACAAGTCGGTGGAATCGCGGGCGACGACCCCCGACGCCGGCACCCGGATGATGCGGGGCTTCGTCTTCGGCCGCCGCATCATCTCGTCGAGCAGTTCGGCCGCGGTCGAACCGACCTGCGTGTACGAAAGATCGACGGCCGTGATCGTGGGCTTGAGCAGGCCGCAGATCAGGGGCTCATTATCGGCATCGACGAGGGCGACATCCTGGGGTACCCGCAGTCCGAGGGCATGCAGCTCTTCGCAGAGATAGCGGCTGGTCGATGTCGTGAGGCTGCAAAACAGGGCGAGCGGCTTGGGCAGCCCGGTGACCCACCGGTCAAACTTTTCGCTGAAGAGGTCGGACAGCATCGGACTGACACTGCCTCGCGGAACCGAAAGTCGGGCGACGGTGAGCCCGGGCCGCGCTTTCTCGACCGCGCGGCAGAAGCTCTTCGCGGCCGCCACAGGGAAGAGCTGGTCGGAGCAGTAGACCACGCCAAACGACGAGAAGCCGCGGAGCAGCAGGGTTTTGGCGGCCACGGAGCCGACCGATGCCCCATCAGAAAACACGCCGGCCAGCTGGGCCGCCACGGGCGACCCCTGCCAGACATTCACGACGGGCACCCCCTGCTTCCGGGCGGCCGTCGCGAGGGCCGGCGTGGCCCGGGCGATCACGCCGACATAGCGACCGAGCCGCCGGGCGGGCTCGTAGACGATCTTCTCGTCGAGCCGGATGTCCCAGGTGCCGTGGTCATCGACCCAGCGATGGACGCCCGCCAGCACGTCGAGATGCCGCCGCGCGGGAAAATCGAGTTCGAGCGCGACGGCGACAAGCGGGCGGGCCATGGAATGTTGCCAGGGGCTGCGAATGGACGGCGCCGATCGGCCACATGCGCCGGTGTCTGAAGCCTACTGCCGACGGCTCCCGGGGGCGACCAGTATTTTCCACATATTACAAGCAACTGGCTTTGATGGCAAACTTTGAATCATTGCAAACAGGAGGGGCCGGGGGCCGGTATCCCAAGGCACTGTGCGGCCGGATCGTTGCGGTCGGATCGTGTTGTAGTGCTGCCGCCACCGTTCGATGAGCACCTTGGCCTCAAGCAGCGTGTCAAACGCTTCCCTTTCCAGCAACTCGTCTCGAAGCTTAAGGATAGGACGGTCAGTATGGCGGCCTCCGGATAGACCAGGCCAAGCGGCTGAAGAATCTCGATTTGAAAAATGATCGGTCCATCGGAGGAGGAAGCTAGAACTGCCCCCCTTATAGCGGCACCTTAATGAGAGGACCCGGCGACAATTTGACAGATCCCAAAGTCAGTCAGCAGGTCGGGCCGCGCCAGCTAAATTCTCGGCAAAACCCGGGCATATTCCTTGAGCGGCCACATTGGTGTTGGCCGCGATCTTCACACCAAGGAATGTGCCATGCACGAATTTCTTTCCGAACGAGCCGGCCAACTCCAGCGGCTAGCAACGACGATTCGAACCGGCCTCGATCAGGCCGAGTCTGCGATCCCCAGCATCAATCAACAGCTCGCAGAATTG
>QWQL01000215.1 GCA_003670825.1 Planctomycetota bacterium | reverse complement strand
CCTGGGCCGGCGCCGGCTGCCCCGGCACCGCCCGGTCGGCGAGCAGACGGCCGAGAATGCCCGCCACGAACCGCGGCGACGCCTCACTGCCGTAGCGGCGCGACAGTTCGATCGCCTCGTCCACGACGACGGGACCCGGCGTATCGGTGTGCAGCAGTTCAAAGGCCGCGATCCGCAGCACGGCACGGTCGGTCGCCGCCATCCGCGACACCCGCCAGTTCGCGCTGCGGGCATCGAGCAACGCGTCGATTTCGGCCTGCCGCTCGCGAACCCCGTCGACGAGCAGATTGGCAAACGCGACCAGGGCCGCCGACCGGAGCCGCCCCTTGTGAAACCGCTCCCGGTCCCGCGGGTCGACGCCGGCGTTGACCTCCACCTGATAGAGCGACTGCAGCGCTACCTCTCGGGCCCGGCTGCGTCGGCTCATGACCGGCCTCCCGCCGACACGATCTGGGAAAGCAGCGCGACCATCTCGGCGGCCGCCGCGGCACACTCAGCCCCCTTGTTACCGGCATAGCCGTCGGCGGCGTCGCCTCCGGCCCGCACCATTGCCTGAGCGAGCGTGTCGCACGTCAGCACGCCGAAGATCACCGGCAGCCCCCGGCCACGGGCCGTGGCCTCGATGCCCGCCGCGGTCGCTGTCGCGATGTGGTGGTCGTGCGACGTCTCCCCCTTGATGATCGCACCGAGACAGAGGATCGCGGCGTAGCGACCGGTGGCGGCCAGACGATCGGCTGCCAAGGGGAGTTCGAACGAGCCCGGCACCCAGGCCACGTCGACCGCGGCGGCCGGCAGCCCCGCGGCCTCGAGCCGATGCACGGCGCCTGCCAGAAGCCGCCTCGTGATCGGCTCGTTCCAGCGGGCCACGGCGATGCCGACCCGCGTCCCGGGCGGCAGCACGTTGGGCAAACCCTCGAAGATCATCGGCACCGACGCCCCGCTCATGGCAGCTCGCTCCCGCCCATCACGACTTGAGGCCCATGAGGAACTCGCTGTTGGATTTGGTCTTCGCCAGCCGGTTCACGAGGAGTTCCATGGCGTCGCTAGGGTTCATCTCCACGAGCACCCGCCGCAGCACGCAGACCCGGCGGTGTTCGTCGGGCTCCATCAGCATCTCCTCCCGCCGCGTGCCCGAGCGGTTGATGTCGATGGCGGGATAGATCCGCTTGTCGACGAGCCGTCGGTCGAGCACGATCTCGAGGTTGCCCGTGCCCTTGAATTCCTCGAAGATCACGTCGTCCATCCGACTGCCGGTGTCGACCAGCGCCGTGGCCACGATTGTCAACGACCCCCCCTGCTCCACCTTGCGAGCGCTGCCGAAGAACCGCTTCGGCCGCTGCAGGGCCCCGGAATCGACGCCGCCGGAGAGGATCTTGCCTGAGTTGGGCACCTCGGAGTTCCAGGCCCGAGCCAGCCGCGTGATCGAGTCGAGGAAGATGACCACGTCGCGGCCGTATTCCACGAGCCGCTTGGCCTTCTCGATCACCATGTCGGCCACCTGAATATGGCGGCTGGCGTTCTCGTCGAACGTCGAACTGATCACCTCGCACGACGGCCCCTTGACCTGCCGCTCCATGTCGGTGACTTCTTCCGGCCGCTCGTCGATGAGCAGCATGAAGACGTAGGCCTCCGGATAGTTGGCGAGCACCGCCTTGGCCATCTTCTGCAGGAGCACCGTCTTCCCCGCGCGGGGCGGGCTGACGATCAGGCCACGCTGCCCGAAGCCGATCGGCACGACGAGGTCGACGACGCGAGTGGAAATCTCCTCGGCCGTCGTCTCCAGCACGATCCGCTCGTCGGGGTGGAGCGGCGTGAGCTCGTCGAAGAACACCCGGGTCGTGAGCTTCCCCGGATCCTCGCCGTTGATCGCCTCCACCCGCAGCAGCGCGAAGTACCGCTCACTCTCCTTCGGCGGCCGGATCTGCCCGGCCACGCTCATTCCGTTCCTCAGCCCAAAGCGGCGGATCTGGCTCGGCGAGACGTAGATATCGTCTGGGCACGAAAGATAGTGGGCGTCGGCACTTCGCAGGAAGCCGAAGCCGTCCGGCAGGATCTCGAGCGTGCCCTCGCCGAACATTAGGCCGTTGAGCTTGATCCGCTCCTTGAGGATCCGGAACACGAGATCCTGCTTCTTCTCCCCCGCCACGTCGCCCAGGTTCTCCTGGCGGGCAAGTTCGACGAGTTCCTGCATCGAAAGCTTCTGCAGCCCAGCGATGGAGGGATCGCCCTTTTTGAGCGACTCGTAATGGCTCGTCACGTCGAGGCCGTCCTTGACCTCGGCGGCGATTTCCTCGGCGATCGACAGCGGTTCGCGGTCGGCGTCGCCGGGCGGTGAATCAGGAAGGGTGTTGGTCATGGTGCACGGGGAGCCACGGCCACGCGATGGCCGGCGGCAGGAGGGCCTGATGGGAGGGGGAGTGACACAGATGAGGACGACGCACGGCCGACCGCGCGACAACGCGCGGCCTCGGACGATCGCCGGATGGCGAGGGAACCCCGGGCGGGAGCCGACGCAGCCAGGGAGCCGGCGGCTTCAAATGCCGCCGAGTGACTCCCAGATGCGTTCGACCTGGAGACGAGTATACGCCGGATCGGCCGAGGCATCCACGCGGAAGGTCGTCGGCCCCGGGCGGGGCGGGACATAGCCACGCTCCCAGGCGCGCTCGCGGGCGGCGATCTGCCCGGCCGGCCAGCCGCGGGCCACGAGCCGAGCCCTTCTCACGGATTCCTCGCATTCCACCATCACGATGCGGTCGCAGAGGTCGCCCCAGCCGGCCTGCATCAAGAGCGGCACGTCTAAAACGACCACGGCCGGACGGCCTGCGGAGCGGCCCTCGCGACGAACGACGTCCATCGCCTCCATGAGCCGCTCCCGCACCCGCGGATGAACGATGGCCTCGAGCGCCCGCAGGTTCGCCGCCGCCGCCTCCCCCGCGGCGAACACGATCTCGGCAAGGGCTGAGCGTCGCACCCGGCCACCGCTGTCGAGCACGTCATCGCCGAAGCGCTCGATGATCGCGGCGATGACCGCCGGCTCGGCGAGCGACTCGTGGGCCAGCAGGTCGGCATCGAGCACCGTGGCGCCGCCCTCGGCGAGCATCCGCGCCACCGTCGACTTGCCCGCACCCACTTTGCCCACGAGGCCGATCACGATCATGGTCACTCGCACTCCGCCCAGGTGACGCCCGCCTGCACCGAGACCTCGATCGGCACCGACAAGACCATGGCCGACCGCATCTCCTCCACCACGAGCCGCTCCACGTCGGGCACTTCGTCAAGCGGCGCTTCGAGCAGGAGTTCGTCGTGGATCTGCAGCACGAGCGCCGCCCGCCGCGCCTCGGCCCGCAAGCGGGCGTCGACCCGGAGCATCGCCAGCTTGATCAGGTCGGCGGCCGAGCCCTGCACCACCGTGTTGACCGCCTCGCGTTCGGGTAGCGTGAGCGTCATCACGCCGAGGGCGTTTCTCCGCCGGTCGCGATCCCGCACGCCGGCGATGGTCCGCCGCCGCCCGAGCATCGTGGTCACGCCACCATCGCGTCGGCAGCGGTCGAGCACGTCGTCCATGAAGGCCGCGGCCCCCGCAAACACCCGGAAGTAGCCGGCGATGAACTCGGCCGCGTCGGCCTGCGGGATGCTGAGCGCCTTTGCCAGCCCGAAGGCCGATTGTCCGTACAGGATTCCGAAGTTCACCGCCTTGGCGACGCGGCGCATCGCGGAGGTGACCTCCGCCGGAGATACCCCGCAGACCGCCGCCGCCGTCCGGGCGTGGATGTCCTCCCCGGCGGCGAAGGCCTGCCGCATCGACTCGTCGCCCGACAGGTGGGCCAGGATCCGCAGCTCGATCTGGGAATAGTCAGCTGCCACGAACCGCCAGCCGTCCTCGCCGGGCAGGAAGGCGGCGCGGATCTGCTGCCCTTCGGCGGTCCGCGTGGGGATGTTTTGCAGGTTCGGCTCACTGGAACTCAGCCTGCCCGTCGCCGCCACCGTCTGGTTGAACGAGGTGTGAATCCGCCCCGTCTCCGGCACGACGAGGGCGGGCAGCGCGTCGACATAGGTGCTCTTGAGCTTGGCATACTTGCGATGTTCGAGGAGTTTGGCGGGCAAGGGATGGTGCGGGGCGAGTTGCTCAAGCACCTCGGCGTCGGTGCTCGGACCCGTCTTGCCCCGCTTCACGACCGGCAGTCCAAGCTCGTCGAACAGCACCGCCCGCAGCTGCAGGGGCGATGCGATCGCAAAGGGGTGGCCGGCGAGTGCGTGAATCTCCCGCTCGAGCGACTCCAGGCGGCCCGCGTAGTCCACCGACAGGGCGGTGAGTCTGGTGGTATCGATGCGGACACCGCGAAACTCCATGCCAGCGAGTACCGCTGCCAGCGGCAGCTCGACATCGTGAAACAGTTCGGCCACGCCGTCGGCCGCCAGCCTCGGCGGCAGCCTGGCGGCGAGGTCGTGCACCAGTCGGCAGTGCGCCGCCGCCGCCCGGGCGTCGCCGGGATGGTCGATCGTCGCCGCGGCCGCGGGGTCATCGACCGCCACGCCGTGCCGGATCGCCGTCTCGGTGAGGCCGAGGTTTCGCTCGCCTGCCTCCAGGAGATAGGCCGCCAGCAAGGTGTCGAATTCCACCCCTGCAAGGCGGATGCCGCGAGTGCGGAGGGCGACGTCCTGCCGTTTGAGGTCGTGACCGTGCTTGGGCACCGTGGGATCGGCGAGCAGACCGCGGAGCTCCACGTTCTCTGCCAGCTCGTCGCAGCCGAACCACCAGGCCTCGCCGCCGGCGGCGAGGCAGACCCCGCCGGGCGGCTCGAGGATCGATCCGCCCGCGGGCCGCGGCACGCAGATCGTGATCGCGGCGGCGTGTCGGAGCCGGGCGACGGCGGCAGCAACCGCCGCCCCTCTCGGCTCCTCGACCGACACCGGAGCCACTCGGGGTTGCGGCGGCTCGGGCGCGCTATCTTCCATGTCAAACAGCGTGCGGGCAGCGGGAGCCTTCGGCCGCGAGGGCGCGGCAGGTTCGCCCCTTGCTGCCTTACCGGTCGTGTGCTGCACGACCCGGCCAAGCAGGCTGCGAAACCCAAACTCGCGGAGCAGGTCGGCCAGCGGCTGGGGATCGGGGAGATGTGCCACCCCCGCCTCCCAGGGAATCACCAGCGGCACGTCCCTCACCAATCGGATCAGTTCACGACCCGCCCGTGCGGTGGCGCCGTGGGCCAGTAGATTTTCTTTCCGCTTCGCGCCCGACACCGCGGCGATGTTGGCGAGCACCCCGTCGAGCGTACCGTGCGTCTTGAGCAGTTCCGACGCGATCTTCGGGCCGATGCCGGGCACGCCCGGCACGTTGTCGACGCTGTCTCCCACGAGCGACAGAAAGTCGACGACCTGATCGGGCCGGATGCCCCATTCCGCCATCAGTTCATCAGCGCCGAGCGGCTGATTGGTGCGCAGGTTGAGCAGCTTCACCTGGGGCCCCAACAGCTGCCGCGCATCCTTGTCGGAGGTGGCGATCGTGCACGTCCCGCCCGCAGCCACCGTCCCCGTGGCCAGCGTCGCGAGCACATCGTCGGCCTCATAGCCGGGCACCTCGAGGCACGGAATGCCGAACACGGAAAACAGCCGCCGAACCAGCGGGATCTGCGGCACGAGGTCGGCCGGCATGTCGGGCCGGTTGGCTTTGTAGGCCGCGAACTTCTCGTGGCGAAAGGTCGGCCCGGGAGGGTCCATCGCGCAGAACAAGTAGTCGGGCTTCTTCCTTTCGACGATGTCGAGCAGGTCGCGGGTGAGCCCGAAGATCACCGATACCGGCGTGCCGTCCGGCGCCGTCATCTCGGGAAGGGCGTGAAAGAGCTGGTAGACCCGCGAGAGCGTGTCGATCACCAGCACGGTCTTGCCGTGGAGGTCGGGGGCCGCGGCGGTGGCTGGGACGTCGGCTGCCATCTCGCCGACAGCATACCGGCCACGCTGTCTGAAGAAACGGCTCCGGCTCAGTCGCCGCTCGGCGGCTCGTACTCGAAGTCTTTCCACTTCATGGCGCGACGGAAGGGTTCGATGCGGAGCACCACCTCGCCGTTGTGGAAGATCCTGACGGTGCCGCTGGTCTCGCTGACCGCCACCGCCACGCTCTTGGTCCGCCGCGTCACGGCGGCGGCGGCCCAGTGACGGGCCCCCAGGCCTTTCGACACCGAGACGTTCTCCGCCGAGGCGTCGATGTAACGGGCGGCGGCCTCGACGGTGCCGTCAGGGCCGATCACGAAGGCTCCGTCGAGCTGCGCGATTTCCTTGATGCCCTCCCGCACTCGCGGATCCGTGAGCCGCCGCTCGGTACGACTGTACCCGCGAACGGGATCGAAACCCGCGGAATGGCTCGACTGAATCACCTTGCGGGTGTCGCCGACCACGAACAGCGTCCCGACCGGCTTGCCCTCGCGGCCCTCCCGGCCGATCTCGACGGCGAGATCGACAACCAGCTTGAGCGTCTCGAGCGGCACCTTCGTCTGAAGGTTTCGGAGGTCGCGGCTGGTGAGCTGGCCAAGGTGCTCCTCGAGCCGCAGCAGGCTCACCGAGTCGACCGTGCCCGCCTCGAACCCGCTATAGACGGCCACCACCTGCGCGTCGGATCCGATGATCTCGGCGGCGACGCACTCCAGCAGGGCCTGCGCTAACCGCTCGTGCACGGGCAGGCCGGCCACGTCGAGCGTCACCGGCTTGAGGCCGTGGTCGACCGCGCCGGCGAGATGCGCTTCCTCGTCGGCTGCCACGAGCACGGGACCGGAACTCGCCAACTGCCGCACCCGCGACCAGTCCAGACGCTGGTCCACGAGGAGAAGGATTGCCTCAGCGGCCGTCGACTCGAACAGCCGGACGGCGACATCAAGCAACCGTTCGAGTTGTGGCGTGACGTCGGCGGCGGCCATGCACCCGCTCCTATCCATCCCGGAAAACTATCCCGGAAAACCGCGGGTCGAGAGGGCCGCGGCGCACGCAGCGCGACAGCACGATCCCGCAGCGGAAGCGTACGCGGCCGGGAGACGGGGTTCAAGGACGCCGGGGCTAACGCCGGGTCGACGTGCCGCTCGACGCCCCGGGCTTGTCGGCCATCATCGCAGGATCTGCCGCGGCCTTCATCGAGCCGTTGTAGGCGGCGATGCCACCCGGCAGCACGATGCCCCACGCCCGCTCCTGGTAGATGTTGAGCGCGTGGAGGGCATGCCCCAACGGCCCGATCTTCCATTCCCGTGACGGCTCGCTCGCGAGCGCCCCGCAGAGAAACTCGGCCGCCGCCACCACCCGCGGCTCGTAGAGCCGGTTTTGATCGAGCGACGAGACGAGCCACTCCAGGATGTGCCCCGTGGTCTGGATCTTGCGGTCGATGTCGTCGTCACGGTCGGCTGCATACTTGAACCACTCGGTACTGAAGGAGCCGTCACGGTTTTGGAGTTTGGTGACCGCGAAGTTCTGGTAGTCGCGGACGTACTTGTCAGCCCGCAGGTAGGGGCCGTCGAGTTGGCCCGAGGACCGCAGCCGCCGCTGGCAACCGTAGGCGAGGCCGAACAGACGATGCGTGCCGCCGCAGGGAGCCCCGCGAATCGGCTGCACGATCTCCTCCTCGACGAGCCGCGGGAGCGACCACTTCTCGCCATCGCGGCTGATCCACGTGGCGTCGGTCGGCAGGTAATGAGCCAACGCGATGAGGGCGAAGGTGAGTTCGGTCTTTGACTTGCACGACTGCTTCTCCTCCTCGATCAGGTCGGCGACCGTGAATGCCTTGCCCTGCACCGTGAGCGGGGAGTTGGCCGCGACGCGGCACTGGGCGAGGATCGCGAGGTACTGGGCGGAGTGCCCCTGCACGCCGACGCCCTTTAAGGCCACTACACGGTCGTCGGCGGCAGCGAGCATCACCTGCCCGCGGCAGCGGCCGCCCATGTTGGACCAGCCGATCGCGCTGACGGGATCGCCTGCCGGACCGCCCACGCGGATCTGGGTGGGGATGCCGAAGGCGATGAAGCCGTGCATGACTTCCCAGGGAGTGTGCTGCGTTGTGTTGAGCGGTCGCCGCTGGTAGAGCGCGAGCGTCTGCGCAATCCGGGAGCGGAGCCGCTCGAATCGCTGGGTCTTCGGCGGCGGGCCACCGGTCGGCTGGAGCCGGGTGACGACGAGCGGCGGCGTCTGCCGCCGGGCCTTCGGCGACGGTGACACCACCGCGGTGGCCGGCGGGGCCGCGACCTTCGGCTTCGGCTTGTAGCCAGGATCGGCAGCGGCATCGACAACCTTCGTCGCCGCCTGCTTCAGTTCCGTGCCGAAGGATACGGCGTCTTTCCAACTCGGCGGCGAGGTCGGCCGCTTGGCGGGCAACGTGGCGGGCGACTTGACCAGTTCCCTGGCTGACGACCGAACCGGTGCTTTGGCAGTGGTCAATGTGGCGGGCCGCGGCGCCGCGGCCTGCAGGTGTTGGGTGGCCAGCCGGTCGGCCTCCTCCTGGGAAGGCGGCTGGGGCAGCGCGATGAAATCTGGCGTCGGCTCGACCTTCTTCAAGAGGCCGTCGAAGAACCGGGCCGCGTTCCCCCGTCCGCGTGAGGGCGGAGCGGCGGATCCAGACCGGTCACTGACGGTTGCCAGGCAGCAGGCCAAGAGCACGATCGGCAGGAGTCGTCCTAGGAGACGGGGGCCGCAACACCCGTCGGAAACGGGGTCGCTCGGCGCCGGCATGGTGGCGTCTTGATGGGGCATCGCGGACATTCGGGGCTGGGAGCACAACTCGTGTGTTCGGGGTATCGTCCACACCACGGCGCGGATCGTTGCCACCGTCGACACACGCCCGAGGGTCGGGGCAGATTGCCCCTACGATCCAGCCGCCCCGGTTTCACAATCACCCCGGCTGGCGTTCCCGCGAACTCAGAAGAGCTGCCGAAAGCCTTCCGCGATCGTCCACTCGGCGGTGGACCCGTCGGGATCGGCGGCCCATTCCCGCCACTTGTTGACGTCATCGCCGAGGTCGCGGCCGCTCACCTTCTTGAGCGCGCCGACGGCCCGGTACTGAACCGCAGGGTCGGAGTCTTCCAGCGCTGTGGCCAGCACCGGCACCGCCTCACGATCACCCAGATCGCCCAGTTCCCGCAGCGCTCGGAGCCGGACATCGATTTCGGGATCGGCTCGATACCGCACGGCGAGCAGTTCGACCGCCTCCGCTCCCCCCCGCTTCCGCCAGGCGGTGCAACCCGCCATCCGCACTCGTTCGTCAGGATCCTCGAGCGCTCCCTTGCAGATGGCCGTCGCAGCGGCGGTCTCGAACTCGGCAGCCGTCTCGAGAATCACGCACCGCACGCGGGGATCGTGCTCGTCGAGCATCGCCTTCACGAGACCTTGGGTGAACTCCACCTGGTCGGCATGGCTGCTCGCCTTGGCTTTTTTGGCGTTGGCCGCGAGCTCATCGATCCGCTGATCCGCGGTGGCCCCGTACGTCCGCTCCTCCGCCAGCGTCTTCTCGCTCGTGGTCAGTTTTTTCCACGTCTTGCAGCCCGCCAGGGACAGGCAGCAGGCCGCCACCGCAATCCACGCGACCGCATGCCACGAACCACCCGTCCGAGGCCTGCTGGCCCATGGCCTGCTGAACCATGACCTCGTGGTTCGCCGTT
>QWQL01000012.1 GCA_003670825.1 Planctomycetota bacterium | reverse complement strand
TGACGGCAGCCTATTCCTGTTCGTCAACAAGCGGCGGGACCGTATCAAGGCGCTGTGGTGGGACGGCGACGGCTTCGTGCTCTGGTACAAGCGTCTGGAACAGGGGACGTTCGAGACGGTGCCATCCCGAAGCGGCGAGCAGCGGGTGCAGATCGACTCGACGCAGCTGGCCATGATCCTGGGTGGCGTTCGACTCGAGACAGTACGTCGCCGTAAGAGATACACGCGAGTCCTCGTCTAACCCCGGCGGCGGCTGCTCCCTACAAAGGCAGTCGCGGCCAAGTCGTCCAGTCGAGCCGCGTCGTCCACCCGGCCATCATCCACGAGCGAGTGGTTTCCCAGCCGGTCCACCAGGTGGTTTTAAAGCAAGCCCCGAAGGACATCGTTAACACGGCAGTCGGAGATGGCACGTTCAAGACGTTGGCGGCCGCCCTCGGTGCCGCCGACATCGTTGCGACGCTCAAGGGGGCCGGCCCCTTCACCGTCTTCGCTCCGACCGATGAGGCCTTCGCCAAGTTGCCGGCAGGCACGGTGGAGACCCTGCTCAAGCCAGAGAACAAGGACAAGCTCAAGGAAATCCTGCTGCTGCACGTCGTGCCAGGCTCCGTCTACGCAGCCGACGTCGTGAAGCTGACCGAGGCCAAGACCGCAGGCGGCAAGACCATCGGCATCTCGACCGATGGCGGCGTGAAGGTCGGAACCGCCACCGGCAAGGTCAACGTCACGAAGACCGACATCAAGGCCAGCAATGGGGTCATCCACGTGATCGACGCAGTGATTCTGCCCTAACCTGAAACACGGGCCGGTTCGTTCCCCCGTGTCACGACGCCCCGCAGGATTTCGCTCCTGCGGGGCGTCCGCGTTTTCAGGCGGGATCCAGGGCCTGACTGCACCCCGGCCGGTGGGCCCGCAGGGCCGGCGGACGGAAAGACGACTATCCCCTCAGGCGATGATCTCACGGATCGCCGCGCCATGATCGATCGCTAGCCGCTTTCGGCCGGGAACCTCGAGCCGCCGCGAGTCGAGGCCGAGGAGATTGAGGATCGTGGCATGGATGTCGGTCACGTAGTGCCGGTTCTCCACGGCGTGGTAGCCCAGCTCGTCGGTCGCCCCGTGGACGACGCCCCGCTTGATGCCGCCGCCGGCCAGCCAGACCGAGAAGGCGAAGGGATGGTGGTCGCGGCCGTCGGCTCCCTCCGTGCCCGGCGTCCGGCCAAACTCGGTCGCGAACACGACGATCGTCTCGTCGAGCAGGCCGCGCCGGTCGAGGTCGGTGAGCAGGCCACCGATCGGCTGGTCCACCGAAAGCGCGTTTTTCTCGTGATTGGCCTTCATCGCCGAGTGGGCGTCCCAGGCGCCGGCGGCGCCGCCGCCGTGCTGGATCTGGATGAACCGCACGCCCCGCTCCACGAACCGCCGCGCCGCCAGGAGTTGCATGCCGAACTCGCTGCAGTGCGGTTGGTCGAGCCCGTAGAGCCGCTTCGTCTCCTCCGTCTCGTCGGAGAAGTCCACCACCCCCGGCACGCTCGCCTGCATCCGGTAGGCAAGCTCGTAGGACGCGATCCGCGCCGCCGTCGCGGGATCGTTCGGATACTCCACGCCCGTCAGGCGGTCGAGCGACTCCACCAGGCCGAAGGCCACCCGCTGCTCGGCGGCGGAGACGGGCCGCTCGGGCCGACCGAAGTCGAGCGGGTCGGCGGGGTCGATTCGCAGCGGCACCGCGTCGTAAGCCGGCCCGAGGTAATCGCCGTCCCGGCGGTTCCAGTAGGGCCGCGTGCCGACAGAGATGAACTGCGGCAACTCGTCGTTGAGCGACCCGAGGCCGTAGTGCACCCAGCCGCCCAGCGTGGGCTGGACGGGGTCGAGCATGTGCCGGCCGGTGTGAAACTGCCCCTGCGCGCCGTGGTCGTTGTCGGTCGTCCACATCGAACGCACGATCGACATGCGATCGACGTGGCGGGCGACGTGGGGAAACCAGTCACTCACCTCCACACCCGCCTGGCCGTGCCGGCGGAAGCCGACCTGGAGCGGGTAGAGGGTGGTCCTGGCCCGATGGGCACCCGCGCCCACCCGCCGCTCGATTGACAGCTTTTGCGGATCGAGCACACCGGCGAACGGCGTGTCGCCGATCGACTTGCCCGCGTGCTTCGTCACCATCGGCTTCGGGTCGAAGCTCTCGATATGGCTGACGCCGCCGTTCATGAACAGCCAGATCACGCTCTTGGCCCGCGGCGGAAAATGCGGCCGGCCATCGGGCGGGGTCCACGCCGCGGTGCTGGCCTTGCCGTCGCGGTGGAGCATCGCGCCGAGCGCGAGCCCCGTGAACCCGAGCCCGAGGTCGGCCAGGAAGCCGCGTCGTCCGCGACCGCCCCGATCCGAGGCGGATGCTGCGGCGCCGATCGAGATCAAATTCCGGGTCATGATGTTACCGTACTGTCACGAAGTCGTTGTAGCTGAAAAGCGACCAGACGAGATTGACTAGCGGCCGCTCCACTGAGGCCTCCGTCCTCGCCTCCGGGAGCGCGCGCCATTCGGCCATGGCGGCCATGCAGGCCGTCACCTCGTCGGCGGTCGGCTTGCGACCGACGATGGTCGCAAACGCCTCATCCACGAAAGCCTCGTCGCCGGCCGCCCGCGGCGCGATCCGCGCGGCGATCGCCGCCGCCGAATCGCGAACGAACCCCGCATTGACCAGCGCAAGCGCCTGCTGTGGAACGACGCTCTGCTCGCGACGGTAGCACTCGTTCACCATCGCGTCGTCGAACGTGGCGAGGAACCGGTTACGGCTGATCCCGGAATGCCAGAAGTAGAGGCTGCGCCGCCGCGACGCCTCCTGCTCGTCCTTCGGCACCGGGGGCCCGCCCAGCGCGGGATCGAGCGTGCCGGCGAGCGCCAGCACGGCGTCGCGAACGACCTGCGCCTCCAGCCGGATCGGCTCCCGCCGCCAGAGCAGCTTGTTGTCGGGGTCGATGGCGGCGCTGCGGCCCGCGTTCGCGAGCGAGGAGCCCATGCGGTAGGCGGCGGAGCCCACGATCAGCCGATGCAGATGCTTCATGCTCCAGCGGTGCTCGACGAGTTCGCTGGCCAGCCAGTCGAGCAGCTCGGGGTGCGACGCCGTGGCACCCTTGCGGCCGAAGTCGAAGACGGTCGCGACGAGCGGCTTCCCGAGATGCCGCGCCCAGACGTGGTTGACGGCGACGCGGGCCGCCAACGGATTGCGGGGATCGGTGATCCAGCGGGCGAGCGCCGAACGCCGGCCGGTGCTGGTCTCCGGAAAGCCGGTGAAGGGATCGTCCTCGTTCGCCTTGACGTAGTTGGTGGCCGCCCACGCGGCGCCCGGCAGCTGCGTGTGCTGGCCGATCGGCGCGTCCAACGCCTTCTGTGCCTTCTCCACCGCCTCGCGGGCGGCGTCGAGGTTTCTACCGATCGCAGCCAGCGACGCGGCGTCCTTCTTCTCCTCGAACGCGGCCTGGAGTTTCTCGTTGACCTCGGCCACGCGAGACCACGCCCGGGCGACCGCAAGCTCCCGCTCGGCTTTGACGGCGGCCTCGTTCGCCGTCAAGGCCGCCGCCCGCAGGCCCTCCAGGACGGAGTCTGCGGCCTCCGTCTCGGCCGCGTCGTCGGCCGCCCACTTCGCCCGCATCGCCGCGGCCCGGCACTCGACGTCGTAGACCCGCGTTTTGGCGACGGCGACGGCCTGTGCGGTGAAGGGCGACGGCTTCTTTCCCGCAGCCTCCTGCCGCGCATCGAGGCTGTGTCGCGCCGCCGCGAGGTGCGTGTCGATCACCCAGCCGCGTCGCTCAGGCTGGAAAGCCGCCTTCGGCAGCAGCACCGGCTCGATCGAAAGCTCCTCGAACTCGAGCACCGCGGGCACACCCGGCTCGATCGTCCGCGACTTGTCGGGGCTGCCGGCGTTGCCGCGGACGAACAGGTAGGTCGGATCCTCGAGCCGGCCGTCGTACACCCGCGGCACGCCGTCCCTCGCCATGTCACCCTCGCCCGGCACGAGATCCTGGCGGACGAGGTGGGGCTCGAAGAAGGCCCGCATCCGATAGTAGTCGGCCTGCGGGATCGGGTCGTACTTGTGGGAGTGGCACTTCGCACAGTTCATCGTCAGCCCGAGCAGCCCCTTGCCGACGTGCTCGACGGTGTCCTCCATCCAGTGGTCGCGGTTGTAGACGTACCAGTTGCGGGCGAGGAACCCCGTGGCCCGCAACTTGTCGAGATTCTCCGGGTAGAGTTCGTCCGCGGCGAGCATCTGGCGGACCATCTCGTCGTAGCCGACGTCGGCGTTGAGCGACTCCACGATCCAGTCGCGAAAGTGCCACATGTTTTTCGCGCTGTAGCGGTGCTTCTCCTCGAGGCCCCACCAGTCGGAATAACGCCAGACGTCCATCCAATGCCGCGCCCACCGCTCGCCGTGACGCGGGTCGGCCAGCAGCCGTTCGACGAGGGCCTCGTACCAGTCGAGCGACGGGTCGGCCTCGATCGCGGCCAGTTCCTCCGGCTGCGGAGGCAGGCCGATGAGGTCGATGAAGAGCCGCCGGACGAGCACGTGCCGCGGCGGCTCGGGCTGCGGCACGACGCCCGCCTGCTCGTGCCGCGTGGCGACGAAGGCGTCGATCGGGTTTTTCGCCCAGCCTGTATTCACGACCGGCGGCACCGGCGGCCGCACCCGCGAACGAAACGCCCAGTGGTCTCGCGGATCGGCCTCCGGCTTTTCATCGGGAGGGGCAGGACAGCCGGCGGCGATCCACGCCCGCAGCATCTCGAACTGCTCCGGCGAAAGCGGTTCTCCCTCACCCTCGGGAGGCATGCGGGACGCGGGATCGGGGTCGTTGGTGCGATCCACGATGAGGCTCGCGTCGGGGTCTCCCTTCGCGACGGCCGGGCCGGAATCGCCCCCTTGGATCATCAGCGCGGCCGTGTCGAGCCGCAGGCCGGCTTCCTGCGCGAGGCTGCCGTGGCAGGAAAAACACCGCTCCGCGAGCAGCGGCCTGATCTTTTCCGAATAGATGGCCGCCTGGTCGCCGGCGGCGGGTTCAGCGGCAGCGGCCACCGCGGCCCACGCGAATGCAATCGCGACCGCGGCGTGGGCCGACTGCCTTGGTAGCCAAGGCAATTCGCGCGACGGCGTTGCATCGGGGGCGAGAACGTTCATGCGTGCCACACACCTTCATGAGAATGGGCCGGACGCTCCGCGAAACAATCATCAGGTCTAGCAACAAGGATAGCCCGGTCAATGGCACTTCCACAAGCGTTGCCCGACGGATGAGTGGCTGGTGAGCCGGTTGCTCCCGCCTCCCGGGCTTGCCGGGGGAACGCGGGCGATCCGGGAACCGTTTTCTGGGCCGGGATCCTGACACATCTCGGCGAACCGATCGAACCGCTGCCGATCTCTCCCTGGCTCGGTGATGAAGGAGATGAGCCGGATGTCGCCGCCGCACGCCGGGCACTCGAGCGGAAACTTCTCCCCCACCCGCGCCATCAGTTTCGCCCAGACAATCCGGGAGGTGTCGTGCGAGCGAGGCTTTTGGTTCGCGTCACCACTGGCCCCCGGCTGCGTGGACTTTCGCTTTCGGCCTGGCCCGACCCAGAGCGGCGTCCTGACGCTCTGCCCATGCCGCACGAGATCAGGCCGAGCAAAGTCACGAACGTTGTAGGTGACAAAAATCGCCGTCGCGGCGATCACGGCCTCAATGAGCCTGTTGTCCCCGCGTGGTGAAATCCTGGGAGCCTAATTCTTCCCGCCACCCTTGCAGCCAGAAGTGCCAACTTGCAGGCTGATCTCGCTCGACCAGACGGTTGTCAGATTCTCACGAACCGCGCGGACTCGGAATCGGTAGGTCGCATCCGGTAGGGTCGCCGCCCAAGTGGTGGTGTTTGCCGGCAGCAAAATGGGGTTCTGCCACCTGGTGGTGTTTTTGACGCGGACTCCATATTGGATTTGGAAACCGTCTTCGACATTGGCATTGTCCTGCCAAGTCAGCGTCGCCAGGCTGCCGAGCACGGTGCCCGTCAAGTTAGAAGGCGGATCGAACCGCGGCGGTGGTGGCGGATTGCTGCCACCAGGATTCGCGGACAAAAAGACGGCGGCGGAAGCATCCACCAACCCGAACCCGAACAAGGGATCTCTTCCCGCGGCGCCCAAATCTTGGGCGCTCGTCTGCAGCACGGCGCGAACTTCGTCATTGGCGTAACCGGAACCGTTGAGGTCGGTCAGGCCAGCTGACAACGTCAAAACGGCCACCCCCGCGACGTGCGGAGATGCCATGGAAGTCCCGCTGAAGGTGGCGTACCCGCTGCCCATGTAGTGACGCCTCCCCGCAGCTTCACTTCCTCCGCTTCAGCTTGCTGAGGAGCCTTCTGAAACCGGATCAGGACGGGCACCAAGGGCTGCTGAGCCACCACGCTACCCGGTCCGGACAGCAGCAGGCTCGCCAAAATCACTCCGCACAGCCTGCGAATCATCATCAATCCTCCATCCCTCTGTCGGTTCCTGAATCACCCTCCGACCTCAACCATCAAGGCGTTCGGAGAGCTCTGCTGAATTAGCATCCACATTTCAACAGGCGATCTGGGAGCTCCCGGGGTCGGCAGCACGATCACGATTGACCGACGCGTGCCGATGTCTGGAAGCCCCAAACTGTTCTCGCTATCAGTTGCCACCCGTTCCGTCTAGCCACGCTTGACGTCGGCATCGCCGGGTGGCGAGTCGCGTCGCCGATTGTTCGCGTTTCGCTGGAACCCATCCGGGCTGATTTTGTGGAGGCATCCGCGGGCGGGGAGGGCGGCTAAGCGCCGTCAGTTTTGCGAACCGATGGGGACGATTGGGAGCACGATGTGCGAGCGATGCTCGGAATTGTGGTGGATCGTGTTGACGCAGGTCTGCTGCAGGCGGTGGTTGGCGAGCGGTTCGCCGGTGTTCGGGTTGACGTCGAAGCGGGGGAAATTGCTGCTCGAGATGTCGACTCGGATGCGATGCCCCCGCTTGAAGACATTGGCGGTCGGATAAAGCTTCACGGTGATCGGGTAGACCTCACCCGGTTTCATCAGCTGTTCTTTTTGCAGCGAGTCGCGGAAGCGAGCCCGGGCGATGCCGTCGCCGATATTCAGGTCGAAGCCGCCGGGGAAATCGCCGCTGGGCGGATAGACATCGATCAGCTTCGCCGTGAAGTCGGTGTCGACGGCCGAGGACGAGACCCACAGTCGCACTTCGATCTCACCCGTAACTTCCACATTTTCCGTCAGCGGTTCGGATTGGAACACCAGCACGTCATTGCGGGCCGATAAGGGAATCGGTTTGAGCCAGTTCCAAATATGCGGGCCGCCCCGCTGGTCCCAGGCCCCTTGCAGCATGATGTCGTTGCCCGAAGAGATGTTGCCACCGATCGTCGGCACGGGGTTCGCGGGATCGAAAGCGAACGACGTCGAAGTCGCTTCGTCACCGGTCGCCTTATGGTCTGTCGTCTCATCGTCTGTCGTTTCGGGCGCGACGGTGGTCAGACGCCCGCCGGCGGTCAGGTAATGCTTCACCGACACGGCGCGGGCCGGTGGCCAGGCCTGCTCGTTTCGCCAGTAGCCGCCATGGTTCAAGCGGCCCTCTTCGTCTTTGCGGCCGTCGCCGGTGCCCATCACGAAGATTCTTACCTTGCTCTGGAAAGGGTCGGCGGTCCCGATGTCATTCGTCTCGCCTTTCAAGTAGTGATCGAACCAGATCCGGCGCCACGCGAGCGGGTCGGCAATCGCCGCGTCTTGGCCGAACGTCACTTGGCCATGCGCGTGACTGTTTTGTGCGCCATGAATCCAGGGGCCCATGATCAGGTAGACGTCGCTCTTGAGTCGCGGGCTCAAGGCGGTGTAATTGGCCGTCGTGTTGCCTGCCCAGGAGTCATACCAGCCGCCGACCAGATAGACCGGGATGTCGCTGTAGGCTTCGGGCCGACCGACGATGTTGTTCTGGTCCCAGAATGCGTCATCGGCTCCGTGCCGCATCGCTTCGATCAACCAGCTTTCGTATTCCGGCGCCAGCTTGAGCGGCGTTGTCCCTGGGCGGAGCGGCAGCAGCTTTAAATAGTCGTGGCGATGCTCGGCCATCGTGGCCAGCACTTCGGCGGTCGCTGGGTCCTGAGCCGCGTTGCTCCCTTTACCGGCGTTGAGCATGATCCAGTTCCAGAACCGCATCTCGAACGCGCCGGCATTCCGCATGCTCTGGCGGCCCATGTTCGACACGGCGTCCACCGGGATCACGGTCTTCAAGTGCGGCGAGCCCGACATCGCCAGCGCGTGCTGCGTGCCGCCGACATACGAGGTGCCCATCATCCCGATCCGCCCGTTCGACCAGGGCTGGGCGGCGATCCAGGCGGCGCAGTCGAAGCCGTCCGGACCGTCATCGGTCATCCAGTGCCAGACGCCTTCGGAGCGATACCGGCCGCGGGTATCCTGCACCACCGCGACATAACCGTGGGAGGCGAAGTATTTGGCCTCCTTGCTTTCGCCATTCCCTTTGTTGTAGGGCGTTCGGATCAGCACGATCGGCCGACGGTCCGCCAGCGGTTTGCCGTCGCGCGTCGGGCGATAGACGTCCGTGGCCAGACGCCCGCCGTCGCGCATCGGCACCATCACGTCGACCGCCGCTTCAACCGCAAAAGGCCCGTCGCCAGCAGTTGCGATTTCCAGCGGGATGAGTGCAAGGAAGGTGACACCGACGAGCCAGCGGACGGAATCGAGTGCGGCCACGGGGAATCTCCTGGTTGGTTCGGCGACGGTAGCAATCCCGTCAGTTTACGGCAGTTTAACGGACTCGTCCGGTCGCCGGCACGAAATTCCTGTGGGGACACGGGGCAAACGACGACACCCCAAGGCCAACCGACGCGTTGCAACGATTCGGTCGCGCTGACCGAACGCGGGATCCGACACCGTGGTCTGCCCCCGAAGTTCACGTCGGCCATTCTTGCTTCGTCGAACCAAGCCGATCAAATCACATTATTAATTGATCTGAAAGTAGGTTGCCGAGCAGAAGAAGTTCATTCCGTAATGACAACGCGGTCAGAATAGACTCGCCGTTCCCAGCTCACGACCTTCGCACCATCACCCGTGATCGGAAAGCTATGGACCGGCAACATTTCCAGCTCCCAACAACCAGAATCACCCTGAGCGATGTTCATTTCGAGATGGCCGTAATGCATTCCCCCAGATTGAAGCCGCCCATCGGTCCAAACTTCCGGTTCGTCATGATACGCAATGAACTTGCGAAAAGGATTCGCCGCACACCTGACCCCTCCCCGGTTTCTGTACCAGTGCTCATGAGAGAGTTGGGGAACAAGACTCTGCGTGGTGTGTCGGAGGGAGGGGCGCAGCCCCGACTGGAGACACACCACGCGTCGCCCCCGGGACCACCCCGGAGGCCGTATCGTCCAGCCCGGCAACATACGCCGCCGGGGTCATCCACTTCAGGCCACCATGCGGCCGCCTGTGATTGTAGTCTACCCGCCACTGGTCAAGAACCACACGAGCCTCAGGCAGGCTCAGGAACAACTAACGGTAGAGCAGCTCGTCACGAAGCTTCCCGTTGAAGCCCTCCACGTAGCCGTTCTCCCACGGGCTCGCCTTCTGGATATAGAGCGTGCGAACG
>QWQL01000142.1 GCA_003670825.1 Planctomycetota bacterium | reverse complement strand
GAACCCCGTGCGGTGGGTCCGTTCAACGTATGACTCGAGCGCCTGAAACCAAACCAGCTGAGATAACGACATAGAAAACCCCGCGGGCGTTTCGGGCGTCTCTGGCATCCGCACCAACTCGTTATACTCGGTGGGCTAACCGCACGTTGATCGGCATGACTCCCTGGTGGAAAAACCTTGGCCGCTCCGCCTGGCTGCACGACGATGCAGCCCCTGAACTGCCGCCGCTGGCCGATGTCGTTCTGCGGCTGACGGATGTGTTTGAACGGCGGAAACATCGAGTGGCGATGCCGGCGGGGCAGACTGCCGCGGCTCACACGAGGCCGTCACGCCGGCCCCGTGATGGGCGCGACGGCCTTCTCGATCGCCGCCCGGATCGCCTGCTGCCTCTCGGGGTCGGTCAGCTTGCCACCGCCGGCGGCTGTCACGTGAAAGGCGTCGACCACCTGATCGAGATAGGTGCCGATCTTCGCGGCCTGCACCGAGAGCCCCGCGTCGAACAGCACCTTGGCCACGCCGTAGAGCAGCCCCGGGGCGTCGTGGGCGAACACCTCCAGGATCGTCGCCTGCAGTGAGCTCTGATTGTCGAAGGCCACCCGCACCGGCTGCCTGGCGGCGGGTCTCACCTGCGGCGCGAACGGATTCCACCGCGGCGCGAACTCCGGCGGCCGGTCGCCCAGGATGGCCGCCTTGATCGCCGCCGCGATGTCGGCCAGACGATCGGCGGGGGGCTCGCCGGTGAAGTCGGGATCGAGCACCGTGAAGTGATCGACCACATGGCCGTCGGCGAAGGTGTGGATGTCGGCGGCAAGGATCTCGAGCCGCTGGCTGGTGAGGCTGCCCGTGACGCGATGAAAGATGCCGACCACCACGTCCTCGCGAGTACCCACGGTGACCGCCACGGTCGACGTCTCGGGCTGCCAGCGGGCGGTGGCGAACACGCCGCCGGCCGACAGCCGGCCGAGCCGCCCGAGTTCCTCCACAATCCGCTCCGGCGGCGTGGCTCCCAGATAGGCCGTGGGCAGGTCGCGAGTGAGTCGGACGACGGGATCGTCGGCGGGGCGGTCCTCCACCAGCCGGGCGAGTTCCCGGCGGGTGCGGTCCGCCGCAGCGGTCGGGCCATCGCCGTCGAGGATGCCGAGCGTCTTGTAGAAGAGGCTCGCGAGCAGGTCGGATTTCCACTGGGTCCAGGTGCCCGGCCCGACCGCCGAGACGTCGGCCGCGGTCAGCAGCGCGAGCATCCGCAGCACCTCCGGCGAGCCGACGTCGCCGGCGAAGCCCACCACGAGCGTGTCGTCTCCCACGTCGCGCCGAAATGCGAGGTGAGCCATCGCGAGATGGCGACGCACGAGAAACTCGACGATCTCCGCCTCGTCCTCGGGCAGTCCAAGCCGGGTCGCCACCTCCCGCGAGATCCGCGCCCCGAGCACGCTGTGATCCTCGACGAATCCCTTGCCGATGTCGTGCAGGAGGAGCGCCACGAGCAGCGGCCGCGTGCGCCGCAGGGATCGCCACTCCACGCCGAGCCAGTCATCCGCGGAGGCGAAGGCCGCCGCCCGCTCGATCGCGATCAGGCAGTGCTCGTCGACGGTGTACTTGTGGAAGCTGTTGAACTGCAGCAGGTTCCGCGCATGCTCGAACTGCGGAATCAGAATCTCGAGCACGCCCACGTCGTGCAGCCAGCGGAGCGCCGCCGCGACCTTCGTGGGGTGGGCGAAGAGGGCCAGGAAAGCCTCGTTCGCCACGCCATCGGGCTCGCGGGGAAGAGCGGGCACCGCGGCGCGGACAGCCTCCCAGGTGTCGCGGGCGACGGGCATCTCGTAGAGCATCGAGAGTTCGGCGAGCCGGACGATCTCCCGCACGCTGCCGGCCACCCGCGGCAGGCTGGCCGACGTCGCCGCCACGTCGACCGGCCCCACCCGAAACCGGCCGTCGACCTCGTGGCCAAAGAGCCCCCGGGCGAGGGCCGCCATCGGCCCCCACCGCCGCAGCGATCGCAGCAGCGTGTCGACCGCCTGTGCCACCCGTCGAGTGTGGCCGAAGTACTCCCGCATGAACCGCTCCACGCCGAGCAGCCCGTCGCGCGACTCCAGCCCGCGGGCCGCGGCGAGCCGCACCTGCTGGTCGCGGGTTAGTTCGTCGGCCGCCTTGCCTGCCGCGAGATGCAGGTCGTTGCGAATCCGCATCAGAAACTCGCGGGCATCGCGGAGGGCATCGGCGTCGGCCCGTGAAATGCCACCTGCCTGGGCCAGGTCGGGCAGGTTCTCCGCTCCGAAGGCAAGTCGGCCGAGCCAGCGGACGAGCTGGATGTCGCGGAGTCCTCCCGGCGACCGCTTCACGTTGGGCTCCAGCACGAAGACGGTGCGCCCGTGCTTGTCGGCCTCCTCGCGACGGGCCTCGACGAGCCGGTCGACGTGCCGCCGACGGCCGCGGGCCAGCGCCTTCCGCAGCCGCTGCTGCAGCCGCCGCACCGGTTCCTCCGCCCCGGCCAGCCGGCGGCAATCGAGCAGCGAGCTCATGATCGTGGCGTCGCCGCCCGCCAACGACACGGCCTCCCCGACGGTCCGCACGCTCTGGCCGACCTCGAGCCCGGCGTCGAAGAGATCCTGCAGGAGCCGCCTGGCGACGTCGGCCACGAGCGGCGCGATCCTGCCGTTGTGCAGGATCATCAGATCGAGATCCGACCAGGGCGCCATCTCCGCGCGGCCACAGCCGCCGTGGGCAACCAGGGATGCGGACCGTCGCACGAGGTCAGCATCATCTGCGGACAGGTCGGCGATGATCGCCTCCCAGACATCCAGCACGATCGCGTCGAAGAGTTCCGTCGCGAGCACGCAGACGGCCCAGCCCTGGCCGCCAGACTCGTGCTGTGCGGCGATCCGTCCACGGGCCTCCGCGGTGGCCGCAGCCGCCCGGGCCACCGACGGACGGAACGCTGCCGCCTGCTCCGCCATCATACGTGGTCCGTCATCAGAGGTGGCCCGCCATCACGGGTGAATCCAGGGGTCGTCTGCCACACCGGCCTGACGGTTGGCCACGCGGCCGAGCACGAAGAGCAGGTCGCCGAGCCGGTTGAGGTATTCAATGGCGTTGGCCGGGATCGTGGCGTTGTCTTGCACGGAGAGCGTGACCACCCGCCGCTCCGCCCGGCGGCAGACGGTCCGCGCGACGTGGAAGGCAGCCGCCAGCGGAGTGCCCGCGGGCAGGATGAAGCACTTCAATGGTTCCAGCGTCGCCTCGTGTCGGTCGATCTCGACCTCCAGGGAGTTGACATGCGCCGCGGTGATCCGCTCGGCGGCAGGCTCGGGCGTGGCGAGTTGGGCGCCGAGGTCGAAGAGTTCGCACTGCACCCGACGGAGCAGGGGATCGAAGGCGGCGGCCACGGAATGGGTGCGGGCCATGCCGAGGTGGCTGTTGAGTTCGTCCACCGTGCCGAAGGCCTCGATCCGTGCGTGGTCCTTTCGCACCCTCGGTCCGCCGAACAGCCCCGTCTCGCCGGCATCGCCGGTCTTGGTATAGATCTTCATGTGAGCGATCACCTCCTGCGTAAAAAACTCCCAGACGTATACTGAAAGGCATGACCAAAACGTGCAACTGGATCGTGGTGGCCCTGATCCTCGCAGCCGCCGGGGGCATTCCAACGGGGATCGTATCCAGTCTGGCGGCTGAGGCCACCGCCGCCCCCGAGGCGACCACGCCCACCCGATCCGACCTCGAACGCCGCTTCTTCGCGGAGCCGGTGCGGGTGACCGAGGGAATGACGAAGGCGGGCGAGGGCTACTTCGCCCCCGACGGTCGGCGAATCTGCTATCAGGCCGTGCCCCCCGGTCATCCCTTTTATCGAATCTATGTGCAGGACTACGACGTTGGGGGCTTCGACGCCGCGGCACCGCGGCCGACCGTGCCGCGGCAGGTGAGCCCCGGCCGGGGCCGCACCACCTGCAGCTGGTTTTCGCCCGACGGCTCGCGGCTCCTGTTCGCGTCGAGTCATCTCGATCCCGCCGTCGAGGCCACGGAGGCGTCTGCCCGCGCCCAGGCCGAGGAGGACGCCCGCACCGGCCGGCGCCGCCGCTACCAGTGGGACTTCGACCCCTCGATGGACATCTTCACCGCGCGGCCCGACGGCAGCGACCTCGTGAGGCTGACCACCGAACAGGGCTACGACGCGGAGTGTTCGTTTTCTCCCGACGGCAGCCAGGTGCTGTTCGTGAGCGACCGCGACGGCGATCCCGACATCTACGTGATGGCCGCCGACGGCTCGAACGTCCGCCAGCTCACCGATCAGCCCGGCTACGACGGCGGACCATTCTTCTCGCCCGACGGAGCCTGGATCGCCTACCGCACCGACCGCGTCGAGAAAGACATGCTGCAGATCCACGTGATGCGGGCCGACGGCTCGGGCGACGTGCCGGTGACGGCGGGCAAGGGCGTGCACTGGGCACCGTTCTGGCATCCGACACAGCCCTGGCTGATCTGGACCGGGGCCGACCACTCCGACCCCACGGCCCGGCCCAACTACGATCTCTGGGCCGCCCGGTACGCGGCCGATGACGCCGGCTTCGCCAGCGGCGATCCGCTGCGGCTCACCGACCATCCCGGCGCCGATGTGCTTCCCGCCTTCTCGCCCGACGGAACGTTGCTCCTCTGGACGGCCAGCCGCGGCGGGGATTCCGGCGGTCGCGGTCCCACGAGCCAGCTCTGGGTGAGCCGCCTGGATCTCCCTGCCATCGAGGCGGCGGTTTCGGCACCTCCTCTTCCTTCCCCGGCAATCGCATCACCATGACGACTCCCGCAGCCCCCGACCGAACCGTGGCCATGATTGGTGGCGGCCAGATGGCTCTGGCGCTGGCGGCCGGCTTCTGCCGGGCCGGCCTCGTGTCGGCGACCGACATCGTGGTCTACGACCCGCACCCGCCGGCCCGCGAGCGGCTGGCCGCGGCCGTGCCCGGCGTGCGGTTTGCAGACTCGCCGGCCCACGCCGCGGCTGCGGCGGGACTGGTATTTCTCGCCGTGAAGCCGCAGCAGGCGGCCGTCGCCTGCCGCGAGATCGCCGGCAGCCTGAGGCCCGACGCGGTGCTCGTGTCGATCGCGGCCGGCGTCACGCTCGCCTCGCTGGCCGAGATGGCGGGCACGAACCGGCTCATCCGCGTGATGCCCAATACACCGTGCCTGGTGGGGCAGGGGGTGTCGGTGGTCTGTGCCACGCCGGAGGTGCCGGCGGCCGCCGCAGCCCGAGTCCGCGATCTGCTCGGCGCTGTCGGCCACGTGCACGAGGCCGAAGAATCTCAGCTGAACGCGGTCACCGGCCTGTCGGGCTCGGGCCCTGGTTTCGTGGCGCTGCTCGTCGAGGCCCTCGCCGACGGCGGCGTGAAGGCGGGGCTGCCGAGGTCGCTCGCGCTCCAGCTCGCCGTGCAGACGCTGTCGGGCACCGCCGCGCTGCTCGAGCAGACAGGCGAGCATCCGGCGCAGATCAAAGACCGCGTCTCGAGCCCGGGGGGCACGACAATCGCGGGGCTGGCCGTGCTGGAGCAACGGGGCGTTCGCGGGGCGTTGATCGACGCCGTCGTCGCCGCCGCCGCCCGCGCGAAAGAACTGGGCTGATCAGCAGGGACGCCCGCAACCCCGCGAGCCCGCATCCGCGGAGTCGCGAAGCGCGGCCTGCCGGTTCTCCTCCACGCCCGGTCCGTTACCCGCGGCGGCTCTTGCCGGGCTTGCGGCCCTTCGTTACGACCTTCTTCTTCGCGGCCCGCGAGGCCTTCTTCTTCGCGGCCTTCACCGGCACTGCCTTCACCTTGGCCTTGGCGTTGGCCTTGGCGACGGGCTTCGCGTTGGCCTTCGCAGCCAGCTTCGCAGCCGCCGACTTCTTGAGCACCTTGCCACTGCCAAAGACCGTGTCCCAGCCACTCGAGTATGTGTTTGTGCTGCCCATGCGGATCACCGACATAACTGCCTCCTTCGTGCGGGTTCGCGGCTGCGGATGAATGCTGGCCGCCAAAGCGTCTGTCGTAGCGGTTTGCCGCGGGCAGTGTCAATCCGACACGACGACCATGGAGAGGCGACCCCAGGCCGCCGGGAGCATCGCGCGGGCTCCGCGGCCGAGGTCGGCGACCCCATCCTGCGGGTCACTCACCGGCACGACGAGCAGATTCCGCTCGGCGAGCAGATCGGTCACGTCGCACTCCAGCCCTCCGTCGGCGGCAGTGTGCCATGCCAGTGGACCGTCATTAAGCTTCGCGTCCTGCCAGGCCGCCGACATCGCCGCGCCCTGGCAGACGAGCACCACCCGATCACCAGGCTCGATCCCGGTCGGCCGACCGAAGCAACGCAGCCACCG
Source organism: Planctomycetota bacterium (assembly GCA_003670825.1). Taxonomy (GTDB): domain Bacteria; phylum Planctomycetota; class Planctomycetia; order Pirellulales; family UBA1268; genus QWPN01. Next base: position 3,301 of record QWQL01000142.1, on the reverse strand, counting down.
CATCGCCGCCGCCGTCGGCGGCTCCCAGGCCGTTCCCAGATGGATCGCATGCCGCGACATCGGCTCACTCCGGAATCACGATGCCACGGCCCATGGTCTCACCGGCGAGCATCCGCTGGGCCCAGCCTCCCGCGTCGTCGAGCGCGAGCCGCGTCACCGGAAACGCCGCCGCCACACGCGGCCAGAGGTCGGCCAGCCGATCCCAGAGCGCGGCCCGCTCGGCCTGCGTCGGGATCGAGGCGGCATCAATCCCGGCGAGCGTCACGCCGCGGAGGATGAATGGATGCACCGACGTGAGCAGGTCAGCACCTCCGGCCATGCCGATGGCGGCGACGGCACCGCCCGGACGGACGGCCCGCAGCACGTCGGCCAGGAGCGGCCCGCCCACGGTGTCGACGACGCCAGCCCAGCGGCCCTTCACGAGCGACTTCGGCGTGGGATCGATGATCTCATCCGGCCGCACCACCGCAGCGGCCCCCAGCGCCGTCACGGTGACCACGGCCGACAGCTTTCGAGAGCAGGCCACGACGCGGTGCCCGGCTGCCGCCAGCACCGCTACTGCCATCATCCCCACGCCGCCGCTGGCTCCGGTGACGAGCCATTCCTCGTCGGGCCGCGCATGGCGGCCGTCCACGAGCATGGCCAGCCGGTCGCAGGCGATCAGGGCCGTGAGGCCGGCGGTGCCGCAGGCCATCGCGGCCTCGGTGGAGAGCATCGCCGGCCGCGGAATCACGGCAGCTGCCGGCACCCGCACGAAGCCGGCGAAGCCGCCATCCCGGGTTTCGCCCAGGCCGTTCCCAGTGACCACCACGGCCGCGCCACTGGCGAGACCGCCCCCGCCGACGACGCGGCCCGCCACATCGATCCCGGGCACCAGCGGCGAGACCCGCATCACGCCGGGATGCCCCGTGGCAGCCAGAGCATCCTTGTAGTTGAAGCCCGCCGCCTCCACGCGGATCACGACCTCGTCAGCCGCAACCGCCGCGGGATCCCAGCCGAGTGGCTCAACCCCGGCGACGATCTCGCCGTCGTCCGCCCGCCGCACCCGCCAGCACCGCTTTCCGGCCTCGTTTCCGGGGAATCCGACGTCAGTGGGCATGTTTTTCTCCTCGCGGGGGAACGGTCCGACGCCGACCGGACGGAATGGTGTGAGGCCGCTATACTCTGCGGCCGCAGGTCTCGAAAGGTCGAGACCGCCTGGACTTCGGATACGGATCGTATCGCGAAACCAGCCGCCGGAAAAACGACAGGAGCCGACGCCGACGATGGGAAACGCCCTTGAGTTCACCGATGACAACTTCCAGAGCGACGTGCTCAGCTCCGCAGTGCCCGTGCTCGTCGATTTCTGGGCTCCATGGTGCGGCCCCTGCCGCATGATCGGCCCGGTCATCGAAGAACTGGCCGCCGAAAACGCCGGCACGTTCAAGGTCGGCAAGGTGAACGTCGACGACAACAATCGTCTGGCGATGACCTACAACGTCGCCAGCATTCCCACGATCATGATTTTCCACGGCGGCAAACTCGTGCAGCAGTTCATGGGCGTGCAGTCGAAAGCAAAGCTCCAGCAGGCGCTCGACGAGGCGAAGTCGGCGTAGAGGTCGCCATGGTGCAGGTAGGAAAACCTGCACCGACGGGTGCGGCGCGGCTCACACCGCGCCGGCGGTCGCAAACTCCTTGGCCGGTTCGCCCGTGCCACGCCACCGTTCGATCGACGCGTCGTCGATGAAACCGGCGAGGTCGAAGTCGCTGCCGGGCTGGCGGAGTTTTTCCACCGCCTTCGCCTCGATCTGCCGCACCCGCTCGCGGGTCACGGCAAAGATCGTGCCGACTTCCTCGAGCGTGTAGGAGTAGCCGTCGGCCAACCCAAACCGCAGCCGGATGATCTCCCGCTCGCGATAGGAGAGGGAGTCGAGGGCCCTCGCGATCGTGCCCTGAAGCGACTGCTGATTCACGTCCTTGAGCGGGTCGATCTCCCGCTTGTCGCGAACGAAATCACCCACCGCGCCCTCGTCTGTTTCGCCAAGCGGTTGGTCGAGCGATACGGGCCGCCGCGACATCCGGCAGATACACTCGGCCTCCTCGACCGTGAGTGCCGACCGCGCCGCGAGTTCCTCGACCGTGGCCTCGCGGCCGTATTCCTGGAGCAGCTGCCGCTGCAGATTCCGCATCCGCGTCATCGCGTCGACCATGTGCACCGGCACGCGGATCGTGCGGCTCTGGTCGGCGATCGCCCGGGTGATAGCCTGCCGGATCCACCAGGTGGCGTAGGTCGAGAACTTAAATCCGCGGGCGTGTTCGAACTTGTCGACGGCCCGCATCAGCCCGGAGTTGCCTTCCTGGATGAGATCGAGGAAGGTCAGGCCGCGGTTGCGATACCGCTTGGCGATCGAGATCACAAGCCTCAAGTTGCCGGCCGCAAGATCCCGCTTGGCGGCGTCGTACCGCTGCTGGAAATCCTCGAGCCTGACGAGCCGCCGCGCGAGCGTCGTCCGGCTCTCCCGCGTTGTCAGCAATATCCGTCGCTGCTCGAGCACGAACTGCTGCCGCAGCCGCTCGTCGGTCTTCCAGCCCGGCGTCTGCAGCTGATGGCCGACGGCGTCATACCGCTCCGCCATGGTCCGGAGTTGCCGGAGCAGCGGGTAGAGCCGCTGGATCCGAAGGTGGAGTTCCTCGACGAGCCGCACGGCCTTGTTTCGCTGCCGCACGAGCCGCCGCCAGGCCGCCCGCCGCTGGTCGAGTGGCTTGCTTCGCGACATCGCGATCCGGAAGAGCCGGGCCTTTTCCTGCTCGATCCGCTTGAGGGTCACGAGGTTCGGGCCAAGTCGCTTGAGCAGTCGCTTCTTTTCGCGGGTGTTGGTCACCGAGACTTCGATGGTGCGGTCGAGCCGCAAGGTGCCCGCCTGCACCCGCTCGAGGAGCTGCACCGCCCCCGAGAGGATGAAATCGTTGGCGAGCATCGTGCGGCGAAACCGTCGCCGCCAGGTCTCGATCTCCCGGGAGTGGGAGACCTCGAGGGCGCGGGTGAGCAGGGGGATCCCGCCCATCTGGAGCAGGTAGAGACGGATCGGGTCGTCGATCACAGCGGTTGGCCGACGGCTGGTCCCGGGACGCGGCGGCTTGGCGGGTCGGGTCGGCTTGCGACGCGGATCGTGACTGTCGTTGGGTGAGTGACGCATGCTGGGCCCCACGGGGATAGGGGCGCTCTCCGGGCCGGAACGGAAGCGTTCCGGCACCGCGGTGGTAGCGCCCGGGGAAAAGCGATGCACGTTCGATGCCACGTCCCCGTCGCCGACCGGAAAAT
>QWQL01000176.1 GCA_003670825.1 Planctomycetota bacterium | reverse complement strand
CGGCGGTGGTGGCGACGGCGGCGGTGGCGGTGGCGGTGGCGGTCGTGGTGGCTGCGGCGGCGGTGGTGGTGGCTACGGTGGTGGCGGTGGTGGTGGCTACGGTGGTGGCGGTGGCGGCGGTGGCCGCGGCGGCGACCGCTACTAGTCTGGCGTGATTCCCGGGCGGCTGCGCCCGATGTCGTTCCAAATCGCATCACGGGAGTCGGGTGATCCCTGCCCGGCTCCCGTGAGCGTGTTATAGTGTGGCCCGGTGCAAGCCGGTGCGTGGTTGTCATCCCCTTTAGCGAGAGCTTCGAGACCCAGATGAGTTTTGCAGGACCCCGGCAGAAGTTGGCCAAGACCGCCCGAAAAAAGGCGAAGCCGCGCCCCAAGGTCAAGCGGCGGGATCCGATCTTCATCGACGGTGCTCGGCCCCGTCCGATGTACGTCGACTACAAAGATCTGGAACTCCTCGGCAAGTTGGTCAATCGCCAGGCGAAGATCATCGGCCGGCGAAAGACCGGTTGCACCGCGGCTAGCCAGCATGCGGTCACCAGCGCGATCAAGCGGGCGCGGTTTATGGCGCTGCTGCCGTACGTGGGCGAATAGTCGTTCGCCCCGGTAGCCTGGGGCGACGGCAGGCACGACGGACAACGACGGGTACGACACCATGGCGCCGCTCACGACCCGCCGACGTGTCGAGTTTCGCGACACCGACGCAGCCGGTATCGTTCACTTTTCCGCCTTCTTTTTCTGGATGGAATCGGCCGAGCACGAGTTGCTCCGATCCGCGGGTATCGCCGTTGTAGACCATGGTCCCAACGGCATTGATGCCAGTTGGCCTCGGGTGTCGGCCACATGCGATTACGTGTCGGCCGCGAGGTTTGGTGAAGACCTCGATATCGAGGTCGGCGTCGCGGCGGTGGGGCGCACGAGCGTCACGTATTCATTTGCGTTTTCACACGCTGGCAGGAGCGTCGCCCGCGGCCGTGTGGTCGCGGTGCGGTGCCTGATGCACCCGGGCCGTAAGCCTGAGGCGGTGCCGATTTCTGCCGAGATCATCGCGCGGCTCGAACCCTATCGCTCGGCCACCTGACGGGGATGGTCGTGCTCGAGCTCGATCGCATCACGAAGATCTTTCCGGCCGGCGCCGCGCCGCTCCGCGTGCTCGATGACGTGTCGTTGTCGCTGCCCCCCGGAGGCCGCATGGTGATCATGGGGCCGAGTGGCTCCGGGAAGAGCACGCTGCTCTCGATCGTCGGCGGGCTCGAACCGCCCACCAGCGGCCGCGTGACCCTCGACGGCGTCGATCCCCACGCAGGCGGTGCGGCGGCACGGGCCGCTTTCCGCAACCGCCGGGTCGGGTTCGTGTTTCAAGACCATCAGCTGCTCGACGGGTGCACCGCCCTCGACAACGTGCTGCTGCCGGCGCTTGCCACCGGCACCATCCCACTCGATCTCGTCGCCCGGGGTACGCGACTGCTGGAGCGGGTGGGGCTTGGCCCGCGGCTCGCCCACCCGCCCGCCATGCTCTCGGGCGGGGAGCGGCAGCGGGTCGCCGTGGCCCGCGCCCTGCTGCTCTCGCCGCGGTTGATCCTTGCCGACGAGCCGACCGGTCAGCTCGACTCCCACACCGCCGCCGAGATCACCCGGCTGCTGGTTGACCTCATCGAGGAGTCGGGAGGCATGCTGATGATGGTCACCCACGACCCGGCAGTGGCGGCCGTCGTCGGCGGTGTGCGGCAGTTGCACGACGGGCGGCTCGAGCCATGACCGCGCCGGCGACGCGGTCGCTTGGCGGACTCGCCCTCACCCTCACCCGCCGGTGGTGGCCCCAGCTCGCGGCCCTCGCCGCCGCCTGCGCCGTCGTAGCCACCACCATCTCCGGGGCGCTGGGTGTCGGAGATCTGATCCAAGGCGGACTCCGCAGCCTGGCCCTCGAGCGGCTCGGTCGGATCGATGCTGCCGTGCTCGGCGACGGATTCTTTCGCCGAGACCTCGCGTTGGAGCTGGCACGGTCGGCCCGCGATCAACCCCGGCCCCCACAGTTCACGCCGGCGATCGTCATGCCAGCGACGGTTGCCTCGGCCGTTCGGGCGTCTGCCGTGTCCCGTGCCACGCTGCTCGCCTGCGACGATCCGGCAGCGCTCGGCTTCGAGCCGGCGCCCCCGCCGCTCGCGGAAGGGACCGTGCTCGTCAACGCCCAACTCGCCGCCGCGATCGGGGTGGCCGAGGCCGACACGCTCGTGCTGCGGCTGCCACGGCGATCCCGGGTGCCCGCCGACAGTCCGCTGGGCCGGCGAACCGGCGACTCGCTCAGCCGCCGGCTGCGGGTGTTGGCCGTGCTCCCCGATGCCGGCATCGGCCGATTCGCGGTGCGGCCTGCGCAGGCCACACAGCCACTGGTGGTGCTGTCGCTGGAGGACGCGCAGGCGATTCTCCGCGAAGGAGACGTGGCCAATGCGATTTTCGTGGTGGCTGCGGCGGTCCCGGCCGACAGCGACGCCAGCGACGACACGGCGGGCGTTGCGGCATTGATCCGCACGATGCTGCAGCCGCGGCTCGATGACTACGGGCTTGCCATCGATCCCGCCGAGGGAGATGGGCTACGGCTCTCGAGTCGGCGGCTCATGATCCCGAAGGAGGTCGACCGCGCGGCCGGGGAGGTGCTCGGCTCGCGTGGCGGGTCGCCATCGCTCGCCTTTCTCGCCAACGACATGCTGCCGCAGGGCCCCAGCGCGGCGGCGGCCCCACGGATTCCCTATTCAACCGTGCTCGGCATCGAGGGAGCGTCGCTGCCGGGCGGTGGCCTCGTCGACGCCGCTGGGGCCGTGCTGCCCAACCCCGCGGGTGACGAGATCATCGTGGGCCGTTGGATGGCCGATGACCTCGCGGCGCAGGGCCGTCCGCTCGCGATCGGCGACAGTCTCGCGGTGCGGTTCTTCCTGCCGGAGACGATCCACGGCCAGGTGGAGGAGCGGACGGAGTCGTTTCGGGTGTCGGGCTTTGCGGAGATGCGGGGCACGGCCGTCGACCGGTCGCTCGTGCCCGAGGTCGAGGGGGTGACGGACGAGGAATCGATCGCCGACTGGAATCCGCCGTTTCCCTTCGACTCCTCGCGGGTGAGGACGGTGCCACCCCACGATCAGGACGATCAATACTGGAAGCAGTATCGCGCCACGCCCAAGGCCTTCGTCTCGCTGGCGGCGGCGCGGCGAATCGCCGGCAGCAGATTCGGGATGACGACGGCCTGGCATGTGGCCCGGCCCGACATGCCGCGGGAGGAACTCGCCGCCCGGCTGGCTGCCGCGATCAATCCCGAAGCCGCCGGGATCGCCGTGGTGCCGCTGCGGGCGGAGGCGGTCGCAGCGGCCCGCGGCTCGACGCCGTTCGGTGGTCTCTTCCTCGCGCTCTCCGCATTCGTCGTGGTGGCCGGGCTTCTGCTGGCGTGGCTGCTCTTCGGGCTACTCGTCGCGGCCCAGCGGAGGGCGATCGGCCTGTTGGCCGCCGTGGGCTGGCCGCCGGCCCGGCTGTCGAAGCTGCTGCTTGTGATCGGCGGGCTGGCGGCGCTGGCGGGCGTGCTCGCCGGCGCGGTACTTGGGCCGATCTGGTCTCGCCTGTTGATCGCGGTGCTGGAGCGGGCCTGGAATGGCGACGTGGCGGCCGGTTCCTCGGCCGTGTTTCGCGGCTCGCTGCTGGGGCCGCTTGCGCCCCTCGCCGGCTGCGTCGCGACGCTCGTGATGGCGATCGCGGCGCTGGCTGTCGCGGCCCGGAGGGCCGGCCTGACGCCGCCGCTGACGCTCCTCAGCGGTAGCGCGGTTGCCTCCGATGGGTTCCGAAGGCCGGGGCGGTGGTCGACGACGATCGCCGCGCTGAGCCTGCTCGCCGCGGGCGTTGCCCCGGTCGCCGCCCGCAACGCCACCGCGGCGACGGCCGTTGGGTTGTTCTTCGCTGCAGGCTGCGCCGCGCTGGGCGGCCTGTTGACGCTGGCCCGGGGCCGGCTATTCGCGGGCAACGCCACCTCCGCTGTTCGTTCGCTGCCGCAGTTCGCCGCTCGCACCGTCGCAGCGCGGCCCGGCCGCGGCTTCTCGATCGCGGCGATCGTCGCCGCCGGACAGTTTCTGGTGGTGGCCGTGTCGGCGTTCGCCCTGCGGCCCCCCGCGGATGTCGCCGACCGTCGTTCGCCGACCGGCGGCTGGACCTGGATTGCCGCGCTGGGTGAGCCATCCTCGATCGATCCCGCCGACCGTGATGCCCTGGCCGTGCTCGGCCTGACGGCGGCCCAGGAGAGGGCCCTCGGCAGCTGCGAGATCGCGCGGCTGCGGGCGAGTGACGGCGACGATGCCAGCTGCACCAACCTCTATGCCGCGTCGCGGCCGACCGTGCTCGGCGTCGGGCCAGGATTCGTCGCGCGGGGCGGCTTCTCGTTTACGGCCCACGCGCCGCTCGCCGCCGGCGCTGCGGGTAATCCCTGGCGGCTGCTGGATGGCATCGCGGACCGCGACGACGGGCCCGTGCCAGCAGTTCTCGATCAGGCGACGGCGCAGTGGGGACTCAAGCTCGGTGGCGTGGGGAGCCGGTTCACGTTGCCTGACGAAGCCGGCGAAACCACGGAGTTTGAGATCGTGGGCCTGCTCGAGCCAGGCATCCTTCAAGGGCGGGTGATCGTCGCCGAACGAAACTTCCAGCGGCTGTTCCCGTCGCGGTCTGGATACTCGCTCGCCCTCGTCGATGCCGCGGCGGTCGACGTGGCGTCGTGGCCGCAGGTGCCGGCGGCACTCCAGGCAGCCTGGGCCGACGCGGGCGTGTCGCTCGAACTGGCGGTCGATCGCCTGCGGGCGCTGCAGGCGGTGCAAAACACGTTTCTCACCGGCTTCCAGGTGCTCGGCACGCTGGGCCTGCTGCTCGGCACGGCAGGCGTCGCGGCCGTCCAGCTGCAGGGCGTGGTGGAGCGGCTCGGCGCGCTGGCGATTCTCCACGCCGTGGGGTTTTCGCTGATCCGGATCCGCACCTGGCTAATGCTGGAGACGCTCGTCACGGTCGGCGCGGGCCTGCTGATCGGCACGCTCGCCGGAGCAATCGCCGTCTGGCCGGCGTTGGCGGGGGGCGTGGGCCGGCTGCCCCTGCTCTGGATCGCGGCCACGGGAGGCGCCACGCTCGTCGCCGCCGCCGCCGCGGGCTGGTTCGCGACTGCGGTAGTGAAAACCGGCTTTGCCCGTCCGGCCGATCGAACGCTACTGTCTCGGGCATGCACATCGCCGTAATTCTGCCGCGCTGGGTCGGGGATGCCGTGATGGCCACGCCCCTGCTCCGCGCCGTCAAATCGCACTTCGGCGACGGGGCTCGGATCACGGGCGTGATGCGGCCGGTGGTGGCCGACCTGCTCGCCGGCACGGGATGGATCGACGCCCACGTCTTCTACGACCGCCACGGCCGCGATCCGGCCCACCATTTTGGTAACGCGGCGCGGGCTCTGCGGCTCGACCGCGCGGATGTCACGCTCGTGCTCCCCAACTCGCTGTCGTCGGCGGCGCTGGCGTGGGCGGGCGGCGGCCGACGCCGCATCGGTCATGCGGGGCATCGGCGACGCTGGCTGCTCACCGACGTGGTTCGTCCGGTTCGCGAGGAGGCGATCGTGCCGCCGCCGGTGGCCTTCATGGAGCTGGCCGCAGCCATCGGTGTGCCCGCGGGGCCACTGGACGTGGAACTCGCGACCGATGCCGACCAGCGGGCCCGGGCCGACGAACTGCTGGCGGGGCTGTTCCCCGATCGCAGCGGGCCGCTCGTGATCCTCAACGACAACAGCTCCAACGGCACGGCTCGCTCGTGGGGCGTCGACAACCATGCCGCGCTCTCCCGCTGGCTTGCCGACCGCGAGCCGGGAGTGCGGGTGCTGGTGCACTGCGGTCCGGCCGACCGCGAGCAGGCCCGGGCCATCGTCATGCGGGCGGCGACGCCGGCCGTTCGCGGCCTCGGCGACGTGGCCGAACTGCCGCTCGGGCTCTCCAAGGCGCTCTATGAACGGGCCGATGTCTCCGTCTCGTCGGACAGCGGGCCGCGGCACATCGCGGCTGGGTTCCGGGTGCCCACCGTGGCGTTGCTCGGCCCCACCGACCCGCGGATCGGGCGGTCCGATCCGGAGCGGTGCGTGGAGATCCGCCGCGACCTCGCCTGCTCTCCGTGCGACCGCGGCGAGTGCCCGCTGCGGCATCACGACTGCATGCGCTTGATCGGTGTCGAGGAGGTGGGGGCCGCCGCCCTCGGCATGCTCCGGCCGTCGACCAGTGGACCGGCACTGCGGACAGGCTGAGCCGGGATCGGGTCGTCGGAGTATGCTGGCCACGGTCCTGCGGCGTTTGCGGCGGGCGTCCCGAACCTGACGCGAGGAGTCTGACGGATGATGCAGTTTTTCGGGATGCTGGCTGCGATCGGCCTGACGGCGCTCTGCTGGGGCATGTATGGCCCAACGCTGCACTTCGGCCGCGAAGACATGCATTCGCCGCTGCGGCCGTTCGTCTGTGTGGGCATCGCCTACTTTCTGATCGCGGTGGTCGTGCCGCTGGTGCTCTTGCTGAGGGGCGAGAAGGGGCAGTGGACGCCGCGGGGTGTGGTCTGGAGCCTCCTGGCCGGCGTGGCCGGATCGCTCGGCGCTCTCGGGGTGATCCTGGCGCTCCACTTCGGCGGCAAGCCGATCTATGTGATGCCGCTGGTGTTTGGCGGCGCCCCCGTGATCAACACGCTGCTGAGCGCCGCGATGAACCGGGCCTTCGACCAGCTCAAGGCACCGTTCCTCGCCGGCCTGCTGCTGGTGATCACCGGCGCCGTCACGGTGCTCGTGTTCAAGCCGCAGACGGTGGCCCCACCGGCGCCGGCCGCCGTGGCCGCCATCGCCGACGCGGGCCTCCCCGTCGCCGAGGCCGCTCCGCAGAGGACTGCGGAGCAGAAGGCGGAGCGGATCGTGGCGGTGCTGCTCTCGGTGGCCCTCGCAATGTTCTCGTGGGGCTCCTACGGCCCGGTCCTGCACCGCGGCCAGGCGGGCATGCAGGGAAGTCGGCTGCGGCCGCTGTTGTGCATCGGGCTCGCCTACTTTCTGATCGCAGTGCTCGTGCCGCTCGCCCTGCTGGTGCCGCTCGGGGACACCGGTTCGTGGAACACCAGAGGCATCCTCTGGAGCATCGGCGCCGGATCGCTCGGCGCCGTCGGGGCGCTCGGCACGATTCTCGCATTCACACTCGGCGGCAAGCCATTCACCGTGATGCCGATCGTCTTCGGCTGCGCGCCGGTGATCAACACGCTCACGACGCTGGCACTCCATGAAACGCGGCTCGACTCGGTGAGCCCGTTCTTCCTGGCCGGGATGCTGATCGTGGCCCTCGGCGCCGCGACCGTGCTGGCCTTCGGCCCCCGCGGTCACGCCCCGGCCAAGCCGGCCTGACCGCGCGCCAGCCCCGGCCAGCCCGCGCCAGCCCCGGCGGACGCCGCCTCACGTGCCGCGACGGTTGCCAAACCAGGTGATGTGGTGGCGGCGTGCGAGCCGGAAGCCGAGCCGCCGGCACGCGGCCTCCAGCCAGTCGCTTCGGGCCGCGAGCTCCTCGCGTGTCCGCGCCTGCGGCATCAGGAACACGCGGCCGCGGTCGACGCCGGGCCCGAGGTCGTCAAGCCAGCCGACCGCCTCGTCGAGGTCGGTGTCTGTTTCGACCACGAACTTGAACTGGTGCGGCCCCGACGCGGCCAGGGCTCGGAGCACGTCGTCACGCCGTCGGGCCGCTTCGTGCCGCCCGGCCCAGTTGCCCGGCGTGTCGGCCGGCGGCGTCGAGGAGGCGAGCTTGGGGCTGATCGACATCAGGTCGGCGAGTGTTTCGTCCGCGGCCGGCAGCACCGTTCCCGCGGTCTCGATCGTGACGTGATGACCATCGCGGCGGAGCGCGATGCACAGCGGGACTACGTCGGCGAGGAGCAGTGGCTCACCACCCGTGATCACGACGTGCCGCGGGGCGAGCGAATCGACCGCAGCACGGACGTCGGCGACCGTCATCTCCCGGCCCTCGGGCTTCCACGACGTGAACGGCGTGTCGCACCACACGCACCGCAGGTTGCAGCCGCTCGTGCGGACGAACGTCGAGGGCGTGCCCGCGAGCAGTCCCTCTCCCTGCAGCGATGCGTAGATCTCCGAGATCCTCATCGCCCGCTCCACCGCGTCGCCTCGCACCGCGGATCGGCAGCGCCGGCCGCAGCGAAGCCGGCGGCCCGGATTCGGCAGGAGTCGCACGTTCCGCAGGGGCGGCCGTTCGGGAGCGGGTCGTAGCAGCTCGTGGTCAGGCCGTAGTCGAGGCCGAGGGAAAGTCCGAGGCGGATGATCGCCTCCTTGGAGAGATCGACGAGCGGCGCGAGAAACTCGAGCGGCTTCCCCTCCACGCCCGCCTTCGTGGCGAGCGTCGCCATCCGCGCGAAGGCCTCCAGGTATTCCGGCCGGCAGTCGGGGTAGCCGCTGTAGTCGACGGCGTTGATGCCGAGCACGATCGCGTCGGCTCCGCGGGTCTCGGCCATCGCCAGCGCGAGCGACAGGAAGACGGTGTTGCGGGCGGGCACATAGGTGGCCGGGATGCCGTGGCTGATCTCGGCGTCGGATCGCCCGTGGGGGACGGCGATCGCTGGATCGACCAGCGCACTGCCGCCGAAGGCCGCGAGGTCGACCTTCACCCCCACGTGGTCGGCGATGCCGAGCGCCCGAGCCACGCCACGGGCGGCGTCGAGTTCAACCCGGTGGCGCTGGCCGTAGTCCACCGACAGGGCCGAGAGGGCGAGGCCGCGGGCGACCGCCCAGGCAGCCGCCGTCGCCGAGTCGAGGCCCCCCGAGAGGAGCACCACGGCCTGCCGCGGGCCGGCCCCCTGCCCTGCTTCCACCGTCGCGGCTATCGTGTTGACGTCTTCCATGGCACACTTGCGATCACTATGAGCACAACCACCGCACCGTCCCGCGACCAGTTGGAGACCTTCGCCAACCAGTTTCCGGGTCGAGACTACCTGATCGAGATCATCTGCCCCGAGTTCACATCGGTCTGTCCGAAGACCGGCCAGCCCGACTTCGGCACGCTCACCTTCCGCTACGTTCCAGACAAGACCTGCGTCGAACTCAAAAGCCTGAAGTTCTACCTTCAGGCCTTCCGCAACGAGGGCATCTTTTACGAGAACGTGACCAACCGCATTCTCGATGACCTCGTGGCCGTGCTCCAGCCCCGGCGGATGACGCTCGTGGCCCACTTCACGCCGCGGGGCGGGATCAGTTCGCGGATCGCCGTCTCGCATCCGGCGGACGACCATCTGGCGTCGTTCTGACGCGACGCGGCGGGGTTCTGGTTCGTTGCGGGCGCGGCCGATTCGTCCCAGCCTGCCCGATTCGTCCCAGCCTGTGCCCGATTCGTCCCAGCCTGCGCCCGATTCGTCCCTTCATCGAATCCTCACAGTGCGCGGCCGGTGAAGGCGATAAAGTGCGTCGGTTGTCCACGCATGGCGTGTGAGTGCACGCGGTGCATGACGATCTGATTCGCGCCCCACCTTCCTGAAAGGAACAGCCCATGAACGCATCGAACTGGTTCAAGTTCACGGCCGGCATCGCCGCGCTGGCGTCGATCGCCACAGTCGTCGCTCCTGCGGCACCGGCACACGCCGCCGATTTCTCCAGTGGCTCGCTCGTCGTCGAGCGGATGGGCGACGGGACGGTGACCCTCTCTAGTACCGCGGCCCAGATCTCGG
>QWQL01000178.1 GCA_003670825.1 Planctomycetota bacterium | reverse complement strand
GATTCGCACCCTTCTCCGCGGGCCGATTGGTTCGACGGTGAGGCTGCGGGTCCGGGGCGACTCGGGGGTTGCCGAGGACGTGCTCCTCGTCCGCGACGCGGCGGGATGCGACGACCTGGCAGGCGCTGCGGCGAAAGATGCCCTCGATCGTGCGGTCGCCCTGCAGGTTGCGCTCGCCGGCGACGCGAGGCGTGGGCCGACGACGCTCCACCTCTGCTCCGGCGAATCGTTTGGGTGTGCCGTCGTCGCTGCCGACGAGCGACAGATCGAGGTGCGATTCGCCGATGGTCGCGACCGGGCGATCCCCGTCGACCAGATCAGGGCGATCGAGCTCTCGACCGCCGCCGGGCGGCCGATTCTCAAGCAGAAACTGGCTCGCCTGCTCACCGTGCCAAGGACGCAGCAGGCCGCGCCGCCGACGCACGTGATTCGCATGATCGGCGGCGACTACCTCCGGGGCCGCCTGCTTGGAATCGACGAGCAGCGCGTGATCTACGACGTTGCCGGTGCGACGAAGAGCCTGCCGCGACAGGACGTGGCGCGAATCATCCGGCTGGCCACCGCCCAGGAGTCTCACCCCAGCCTGCTGGCGGCGATGTCACGATTGGAGGGCATACCGATCGTGGTGATCGGGGGTGATGGCAGGCGGCAGGCGGTCGCGGCCACTGGCATGGACGAGGGCGCGATCGTGGGTGAGAGCCCGACCCTCGGACCGACCGCGGTGTCGCTGGGGGGCTGTACCGACGTGCTCGTCGGTGCTGCGATCGACGAGGTGGCGGATGCCGAACGGCCATATGCCCAGTGGGTGCTCGCCCCTGCCCCGCCGCCGAAGGCCGCGCCGTAGCCCGCGCCCAGTTTATGTGGAGCGTCGTCTATGGAAGCGAGGGCGGGTAGGCGAAGGGGGTCGGCGAACGCTCGCGGAGCCTTGGGCGTATCCTCGCCCGGCGACGCGACTTTTGCCGCCCCCGAGCCGGCGAACCACGGAAGTCGAATGCGCTCTCGCCCGCTCACAGGGCGACCCCCGCCCGCCCACACCAATCCCTGTGCCACGCATCAGGTCCGCGATGGCGTCGGCAGGAGCTCGGGGGAGGCGGGTTCGAGCTTCGTTCCCGGCGCGGCGGGCAGGGGCGACGAGATCGGCTCCAAGCGAGTGGCAGGGTCGCGGGGCTCGAGCTGGGTGGCCTGGGCATCGGCCCCGAGTTCCTCGAAGCTTTGCGAGATCGCCCCGCGGCTGAAGACACCAGGCCGCGAGTGGCCGTAGTCGAGATACAGGCTGGCGTCGCGCTGCCGGGCCCGCCGGTGGGCGTCGAAGTAGGCCTTGCCGGGCCACGGACCCTCCGCGAGGAACACGCCGTTGTATTCCAGCAGCGAACCCTTGCGGTAGTGCAACTGGGAGATCGAGCGGGTGTAGTCGACCACCGAGCGATAGTAGGAACTCTCGGCCTCGGCCCGCCGCCGCTGGGCATCGAGAAGCTGGTCGAGCGTGACCGTGTTGGCGTCGTAGGCCGCCTGCACCGCCTCGACCTGCCGCTCCGCTGCGACGCGGCGGTTGAAGTTGGTCTGCGACAGGGCGAAGTTGGTGTCGACATTCCGCACCGCCTCGACCAGGGCATGGGAAGCCTCGAGCTCCTCGTCCTGGAGCCGGGCCCGCTCGCGGGCGAGCTGGAGCTGGTGATGGCGGACGGTGGCCAACTCGCGGCGGAAGCCGAGCGGCATGAGGAACTGGGCTCCGGCCTGCCACTCCTGAAACTGGCCGCCGAAGAGCGACGAGTAGGCGCCGGTGCCGAAGAGCGGATCGCCTGGGTTGGCTTCGTAGCCGCCACCACCGAGTAGCTCCTGCCCCATGCCCAGGAACCGGTAGCGGCCGATCATGTCGAGCCGGGGCAGGATCAGGTTCTTGGCGGCGACGAGTTCCAGCTCCCGCTGCTTGATCACCCACTTTTGCTTGCGGAGCTCCGCCGACCGCGAGAGGGCCTCCACGAGCGACTGCTGCCAGTCAAAGGAGATCCGGGCCGTGGTGGGTTCGTCGGAGGGACGGATCAGCCGCCCGTCGCTCGCCGAGATCCCCATCATGTACCGCAGCCGGTTTTCGCAGCGGTAGACGTCGGTGAGTGCCTGCTCGACCTCGCTGCGGAAGAAGAAGTACTGCTCGCGGGCCTGGGCTTCCTTGTCGGCCTCGCCGCCGCGGGACTGTTCGACATACAGAGCGTGGACCTTCCGCCAGGCCTCGAGCGAACTGTCGCGACCGGCCTTGCGGGCCTCGAGGTTGCGGTAGGCGAAGTAGAGTTCCCAGTACGACTGCTCGGTGTCGCTGACGAGGTTGCGGACCCCCGCCTCGAAGTCGGCCAGCGAGATGTCGGCGTTGATCCGGGCCAGCAGCACGCCTCGGAAGACGGGGCGGCCGATGAGGTTTTCGAAAGAGTCGGGGCCGGCGATCCGGTTGTAGGTGACGCCGGCACCCTGGAGCAGCGGCTGGTTGAACGTGAAGTCGTAGTTGGTCTGCCAGGTCGACGGGACGATGACGTCGCCCGTGACAGGATCTCTCTGGCGGATCGGGGAGTTGTTGTTGTCGTAGAGCGTCTGGTTCGAGAAGCCCCACGTGGCACCCGTCGCGGTCCGCTTCTGGATGCCGGTCGTCAGATTTCCCGTATCGCCGAGCAGCTGCTGCTGGAAGATCTGGGTGCCGATGCCGCCGACGTTCTGAGGCCGGTTTTGCCGATCCCAGGTGAGCGAGCTGGAGAGCTGCGCGTCGAATAGGGCCAGGGCGCTTTCCACGCCGCGGAAGGGGTCGGTCTCGACGATCGCGGGATCGTAGATGCTCGGCGTGGCCTGCGGGTTGGTCAGCAGTGAGACGGGCGGCTCGCCGGTCTGCGGTCGGGGGCCGCCGAAGCTGCCAAACCGCCCGCCGAGGTTTCGTAGCACCTTGCCGTTTTCCAGCGCCGTGCGGATCGCCTCCTCCAGCGAGAGTTCCCAGATGTTGTCGAAGCTGGGATTCGAGAGCGTGAGCGGTTCGGTCGCCCCGGCGGCCTCGTCGAGCGGTTGCTGGTCGCCGTCGGGATACTCGAGCTTCTGGATCGCTCCTACGTAGTGCGAGAGATCTCCGTCCTCGAAGAAGTAGAACGGCTGCCGGGGTGCGCACCCGCTGGCGACGAGCGTCAGGCTCGTGAGAGCTACCCAGAGTTGTCGGGCGAGTCGCGGCACGGTGGGGGCGCCGGCACGAGGCCGGCGGTCTCGGGGTCGAAACCGGTCTCAAATGCCGCCGCTGCGCCCGGGGGGACTTCGCCACTGATAGCAGCGGCAAGGTCCCGACACGTTGCCCCCCGACTCCGTGTCCGCACCGCATGCACCAAGGCGCAGCGGCAGCACCTCTGTTATCGACGTGCTTGGCCCGCAAACTTGGGATAATCGTTAGGGTCGTCTGCCGGGATGGGAGTCTGGGAAAACCGAGCAGGCCTGGAAGGCCGGCTAGAGCGGATCCGACGTACGTGTATCGCCGGCTCGGGGGCGGCAAAAGTCTCGTCGCCGGGCGAGGATACGCCCAAGGCTCCTCGAGCGTTCGCCGACCCCCTCGCCTACCCGCCCTTGCTTAAGTCGACGACGCTACACATAAACTTGATGTGCTCTAGTCAGTCGGCGGGCCAGCCCGCGGTGGTGCAGTGCTCGATGCCGTCGCCGGCCTGCCAGACGAATCGCGCCGAGCAGCCGGGGACTCCGTCGATCACGTCGGCAGCTGCGTCCGGCCCCAGCACGCTGGCCGCCGTCGCCAGGGCGTCGGCCGTAGCCCCGTCGGCAGCGATCACCGTGACTACGGCGGGACCGGAAACACCGATGCCTGTCCGCGGATCGACAATGTGGCTGTATCGGCGACCGTCGATGTCAACGGCCTGCCGTGCGTCGCCCGAGGTGGTGACCGCCGCCTGCGACAAGACGAGCGTCTTCGCGTCGGGAGCATCGTCGCCGGGGAGACCGGCGACTGCGATTCGCCAGCCGGCGGTGCCAGGCGGCGGGGCCGACACCACGACGTCGCCAGACGCATCAACCATGGCCGAGTCGATGCCCAGAGCGGCGAGCACCGCGAGCACCCGGTCGGCCGCGTACCCCATGCCGATCCCACCCGGGTCGAGCCGCATTCCCGGCCGCCGGAGTGACACGCCGCGGAGCTTTGGATCGAGCCGCAGGGCATCGCCGCCGACCGCCGCGCGGGCGGCCGCGAGTTTGTCGGGCCGCGGCAGCTTTCCCGACCGCCGCGACTGCCGCCAGAGCGTGGTCAGCGGGCCGACCGTGATGTCGAACGCCCCGTCGGTCAGGCTCCGGATCTCCTCGGCGCGGACAAGCAGCCTCCAGAGGTCATCGCCCACGGGCACCGGCTGTGGCGTCGGGGCCGCGGCAGAGAGGCGGCTCAGCTCGCTGTCGGCGTCGTAGTCTGAGAGCACCCGCTCCAGCCGGCGGGCCTCGGCGAAACCGGCGGCGATCGCTGCGTCGCCCGCGTGGCGATCGCCGGCATACACCGTGATTGTCCAGGCCACGCCCATCAGCGGCCGCGTGTCGCTGACCCGCACCGTCGGTGAGGCTCCATCAGGAAGGCAGCCACCGCCGTCGGGGACACATCCGGCGGTGGCCAGTGCCGCGACCGCCGTCACTCGATACACTGCCGTGATCATGAGTGAAGCCACGCCGCCTCCTGCCGTCGCCATCGACTTTGAGTGCACGCCGCTACGGAGTGTGCCCCGACTCGACATTCCGATCGATGCCTCGCCCGCCTACCGGGCCCGGCTGGAGCGGCTGCAGCGGGCCGTGGCCCGCCATGGCACCCGCAACAGCTACTTCGTGACTGACGGTGGCTGCGCATTCCGTTTTACCAACGATCCGGCCGTGGGGTGGGTACGATTTCGGTTCGAGGGCACGGTGCTCACCGACGAGGCTGATGCCAAGACGATCGGCAGCGACCTCGAGATCGTCCTCGACCAGGAAACGTGCGACTGGCTCACGCAGCCGGCCGTGGAGTGGCTGCGACTGACGGCGAAGCATGCCGTGGAGACCGAGTTCGACCGCTACATCGCGGCCGGCGACCTCTCCCGGGCGCTCGAGCGGCTCGCGCGGGAGCAGGCCGCCAGCGACGCCGCCGGCGGCTACCTGGGGATGAACCTGTAGCCACCGCAATCGATTCGCGGCTCTCGCCCGGCGGAGATCATCGCGGGGAAAAACCCCGCGGCCCTGGAACGGGCTGGTGTGGAAGGGGCTTCTTACCGAGCCGTTGCCCGACCCCGAATCTCGAGCAGCACGCTCTCGTTGTCGCTGCCCGGGATCGGCCACGACGCGAGGCGGCGGATCACGACCCTCTTCGTCAGGCCGCGGAACCGGGCATCATCCCGCTCCTCCTCCCACCGTGGTCCCTTCACGACCAGCATCCGCCCGTACGCGCTGCAGATCGGCTCAAACCAGTTGAGGAGTTTCGCCAGCGGCGCCACCGCCCGGATCACGAGCGTGTCGAAGCGGTCTGGTCCCGATGGACGGCGGGCGACGAGGGCCTGTGCGGCTCCCTCGTGCACGGGCAGGGCAAGCCCCGTCTCGCGGATAATCTCCCCCACGGCACGGGCCTTCTTGGCGACGCTGTCGACGAGTTCTACCCGCAGGTCTGGCCGGAGGAGCGCGAGGATGACGCCAGGCACACCTCCCCCCGTGCCGACATCGAGCAGCCTTTCGCCGCGGGCGAGATGCGGGGCGATGGCGACCGCATCGGCCACGTCACGAGTGACGAACTTTTCAACGTCGGTGTGTCGCGTCAGGTTCAGCCGCTCATTCCACGCCCAGAGGCTGGCCGCGTACGCGGCCAGCCCGGGCATGGCTTCCGGAGGCACGGCGATCCCGAGCCGAGCGCACTCCGCCGCGATTCGTACCGCGAGGTCGTCGTGGCTCACTTGATGAACAGCATTTCGCGATACGTCGGGAGCGGCCAGAGGTCGTCTGGCAGAATGACCTCGATCTGGTCGGCTGTCTCCCGCAGCGAGAGCATCACCGGGATCACGTCGTCGTGGAAGTGCTTGACCTCGGCACGCAGGTCGCCGCCACCGTGGGCGAGGACCTTTTCGAGCGACTCGATCCGCCCCTCAAACTCACCAACGAGTTTGGTGAGCTTGTCCAGCGTGCCCACGTGGGGCGCGTTGCCAAGGCTCTTCAGCTTGGTGGCGATGTCGACGAGTTCACCCTGATAGCGGTAGCCGGCAGGCAGGATCATCGTCTTGGCGATCTGCAGCGCGGCCTGGGCCTCGGTGTTGATGTCTTTGCAGTACCGCTCCATATAGATCTCGTAGCGGCTCTGCATCTCGCGCTGCGAGAGCACGCCATACTTCTCGAACATCGCCAGATTTTTTGGCGCCACGAGCACGTCGAGCGCCTCGGGCGTGGCCTTGAGGTTGGGTAGGCCTCGCCTGGCCGCCTCCTTGTGCCACTCTTCGGAGTAGCCGTTGCCGTTGAAGATCACCGCCTTGTGGTCGGAGACGATCTTCTGCAGGAGTTTCTCGACGGCGCCTGCCAGTTTGGCCTGATCGCCGCCGGTCGCCGTCTCCAGTTCCGTGGCGATGAAGTCGAGGCTGTCGGCCATGATCGTGTTGAGTGCCACGAGCGGGCCGGCGATCGACTGGCTGGACCCGACCGCCCGGAACTCGAACTTGTTGCCCGTAAAGGCAAACGGGCTGGTCCGGTTGCGGTCGCCGGCGTGCTTGGGCAGAGGGGGGAGTGTGTCGACGCCAACGGTCAGCGTGCCGGACGACTTGGAACTAGTCGCCTTTCCCCGTTCGATCTGCTCAAAGACATCGGCGAGTTGTTCGCCCAGAAAGATCGAGATGATGGCCGGCGGAGCCTCGTTGGCACCGAGCCGATGGTCGTTGCCGCTGGCGGCGACCACGGCGCGAAGCATGTCACCGTGGAGATGGACGGCACGAATCACCGCGGCGCAGAACACGAGGAACTGCATGTTGGCATGGGGTGTCTCACCCGGCTCGAGCAGGTTGCCGAGCCTGCAGCCCAGCGACCAGTTGACGTGCTTGCCGGATCCATTGATGCCGGCGAACGGCTTCTCGTGGAGCAGGCAGGCCATGCCGTACTTCTCCGCGACGCGGGTCAGCGTCTGCATGATCGTCTGCTGATGGTCGGTCGCGATGTTCGCGTTTTCGTAGAGCGGCGCGATCTCGTACTGACTGGGAGCCACCTCATTGTGCCGGGTCTTCACCGGCACGCCGAGCTTGAAGAGATCTCGCTCGGCCTCGAGCATGCAGGCGAGCACCCGCTCGGGGATGGCCCCGAAATACTGGTCCTCAAACTCCTGCCCCTTCGGCGGCTTGGCACCGAAGAGCGTGCGCCCGGTCACCACGAGGTCGGGGCGGGCAAAAAAGAAGTTGCGGTCGATGAGAAAGTATTCCTGCTCCGGTCCGCACGACGCAGCCACCTGGCCGATGTCCTTGTGGCCAAACAGGGCCAGCACGCGGCGGGCCTGCTTGTCGACGGCCTGCATCGAGCGGAGCAACGGGGTCTTCTTATCCAGCGCCTCGCCCGTCCACGAGCAGAACGCCGTGGGGATGCAGAGCGTGGTGCCGTTGGGGTTGTCGAGGATGTAGGCGGGGCTCGTCGGATCCCAGGCGGTGTAGCCGCGGGCTTCGAACGTGGCGCGGAGGCCGCCCGAGGGGAAGCTCGATGCATCGGGCTCGCCCTGAATCAGTTCCTTGCCGGAGAACTCGGCGACGGCGTCACCGTCACCGGTGGGCGTCAGGAAACTGTCGTGCTTCTCAGCGGTGAGGCCGGTGAGGGGATAGAAGACGTGAGCGTAGTGGGTGGCGCCCTTCTCGATGGCCCAGTCCTTCATGGCCAGCGCCACGGCGTCGGCGATCGAGGCGTCGATTGGCTTGCCCTGCTTGATCGTGGCCTGCAGCGCCTTGTAGACGCTCTTCGGCAGCCGATCCTTCATGATGGCGTCGCTGAACACGTTCGAACCGAAGAGCTCGCTCGTGGGAGTTTCGCGGAAGTTCCAACCCTGGCCGGTGGAACGATAGCTGTTGATGGCGGCGATAGCACTGGAGCGGGCGGTGGTCATGGAGAGTCCTTTTTTGATGGCGAGGGGGCGAACAGGGCTATGCGTCTGGCGACGCCGCACAATAAGCGATCTAACCCCGCACGTCCGCTCACATGCGAGGCTGCGGTATCACGGGCGGCCCGACACAGCCAGAAGAAGAAATCAGCGTCGGGCTTTTTGGTTCTCGGACGTCGCCAGACTAGCCGTCGATCAGGGGCAGATCAAGTAGCCAGGAGCCGGGTTTCGGACGGATCAGCGGGCGGCGGTCGACCGGCCTGAAGGGCGCGTTGCCGGCCGCAGCGTGGCCCGTCGGGCCACATCCGTCGCGGCCGCCAGGGCGGTGTCGGCAGAGCCCCCGGCGATGACGCCGTCGACCGGCCTGGCGACGGTGTGCACCGGCACGTCTGGCTCCACGCCCACGCCGCTGTAGGGCAGCCCCTTCGGCGAGAAAAACTTCGCCGTCGTCAGTCGCATTCCGACGCCCGCCGCGTCGAGGGGAAAGATTCCCTGAACCGAACCCTTCCCATAGCTCCGCGACCCGACGATCGTGCCACGGGCGTGATCGCGGATGGCACCTGCGAAGATCTCGCTGGAGCTCGCCGAGTCGCCGTCGATCACCACCACCAGGGGCATCCGCCAGGTACCGGGCCTGCCGGCAGAGTAGTTGAAGTCTTCGTCGGGGCTGCGGCCGCGGGTGGCCACCACTAGGCCGCGCTCGAGGAACAGGTCGGCGACATCGACGGCTGCCGAAAGCAGCCCGCCTGGATTACCGCGGAGGTCGATCACCAGCGACCGCATGCCGGCCGCGTCGAGCCTCCGGAGCGCTGCTTCCAGGTCGGCGGCCGTCGTCTTTTGGAAGGAACTGAGTTTGAGGGCGGCGATGCCCGCCGTGGTGTCGAGCATCCGCACGTCTTCGATGCTGGGTACTTCGACGTGCTCGCGGCGGACCGTCACTGCGCGGGCGGGAGCGGGGGCCCGCAGGATGGCGAGTGTGACGAGCGAGCCCTCCGGGCCTTGCAGCAGGTGAGCGGCCTCGTCGACACTCAGCCCGCCGATCGAGCGGCCGCCGACACCGACCAGATGGTCGCCGGCCCGCACGCCGGCGCGTGCTGCCGGGCTGGCAGGAATCACATGCACCACGAGCAGGCCGTCAGCCGCGCTTTTGAGTTCCACGCCGAGGCCGACGAAGTTGCCCTCGATCTGCGAATAGAGATCGTCGAGCTGACCGGTGGTGAGGAATGCAGAGTATTCGTCGAGCCCGCCCACGGCCGCGGCAGACATTTCTATGAGCGTGACGGCCGGCGGGATCCCGAGGATCGAGTGGGCAGCGCGGGCCACCCAGGCGGCCATGGCCTCCGCATCCTCCTGCGTCGAGACGCCGCGGCTGCCGGCGATCTGGGCCACATGCTCGCGATACACCGAGCGACGTTCGGGCGTGACCTGGGCCGCGTGGGCGGCCGCGAATGCCGGTTCCTCGAGGGCCACGTCGATCGCCCGCAGTCCGCGGCTGAGGAGCCGTGCGTAGTCGGGATTTTCGACATGATGCGAGCCGATCCGGGCGAGCACCTCGCCGTAGACGCGTCGCGCGTCTGTCTCGGAGAGGGAGAGCAGTTGGCCGCGGAATGCCGGTTCGGCATGGCGGCGGGCGACGTCGCAGTGGAGCTTTGCAAGGTCGTACTGCTGGCGAAGGCTGGGAGCGAGCGTTCCTTTG
>QWQL01000079.1 GCA_003670825.1 Planctomycetota bacterium | reverse complement strand
CGACATACCAGGCCTCGGTCTTGCCCCGATCGGGCGCACCGAGCTGCGCGGCGCGGGCGTCATCCGGATGCACCTGCACCGAGAGATCCTGGCAGGCGTCGAGGAACTTGAAGAGGAGCGGAAACGACTTCAGCGGGGCGTGCCGACCGAGCAGTTCCTGTCCTCGGCTCGTCACCAGATCCCCGAGCGTCATGCCCGCAAGCGGTCCGGCTGCCACCACGCTCTGGTCGCCACCGCGGTCGACGAGTTGCCACGACTCTGCGAAGTCGTCACCCGGCGGAAGCTGGCGGCCCAGTGCCGATTCGAAGCGGCGGCCACCCCAGATGTAGCGACGGTACATCGGCTCCAGGATCAGCGGTGTCAGCACGGCAGCCTCGAAGGACTCGGCGATGGGTACACGCAGCCGCGAAAACGAGGCTCCGCGTCACGGCTGAGAGTAGCTCTCCAGAATGCGGCCGATCCCGAAGCAGCATACCGAAAAGACGAGCATTCCCAGCATCGGTCCAGACGTGATTCGCCCGCTCAACTCCATGATCACCGCCAACGCGGGGATCGAGAGTCCTAGGAACTGACCGAGCCGGCCGACTGCCTTCATGGAATCGCCCTGTCTCCCCCCACCACGGCGGCCGACCGTGAATCGAAATGGTGAAGCTGCGATTCGCAGACGACCGACTGGAGCCTCGAGAGATTCGGCTCCGAAAGCCCGCAGACACGGATCAGGCCACCGTCGTCGCGGACTCGCGTCCCGACATCGGCAATCGCCCCGATCAGCGAGTCGTCAATCGAACACACGCGGTCGAGCTCCAGTACCACGCGGTGGGCACGATGCTCCCGGATCATACCCCAAAGCCGCTCGGCGAGCGGGCTGCGGTCACCGGCACCAGCCGGCGTCTCGGGAACTTCGATTCGCAGAAAAAGCCACTCCGGCCCGCGCTCCACAGCGACCCCCCATCCGTTCCCGGACGAATGGCCGGTATCAGGAAACGAGGATCGCTGCTCTCGAACTGGCTGAGCCCCCACCGAGTGATCATGCGTTGATGGCATGGAATAAATCCCCCTGAAGCGTGCGTGACCGTGAACATCCGTTTCACCACCGCCGAAGGCCAGCTCGAATCGACCTACCCCCCGGACGGCGTCATCATGGTAGAGCGGGCGTCGAGTCGGCAAGCCCGGAAGTCGCCGCGTCGGGGCCCGACCGCCGATTCAGGCCGCAAGGACACGTGGTCGGGCTTGCCGTCCGTGCCATGACAGCAATACTGCCACAGTTCCTTCCCCCCACCGTCAGGAGACTCGACCATGGGCCGTCACGGCGCCGTCACGTTCAAGGGCAACCCGCTCACCCTCGCCGGCGAAGAGATCAAGGTCGGCTCTGCTGCGCCGGCGTTCGACCTCACCTGCTTCGGCCCCAACGGGATGCAACACATCACCAACGCCGACGTCGCCGGCAAGCCGACGATCATCAGCGTCGTGCCGTCGCTCGACACGCCCGTCTGCCAGGTGCAGACGAAGACCTTCAACACGCGGCTCGCGGCGATGGGCGACAAGATCAACGCCCTGACGGTGAGCCTCGACCTGCCGTTCGCGATGAACCGCTTCTGTGGCGCGGAAGACATCAAGGCGATGCGAAGCGGCAGCGACTACATGGACCGGGCTTTCGGCCGCGACTTCGGCGTGCTCATCGACGAACTCAAGATCCTCGCCCGGGCCGTGTTCGTGCTCGATGCGAAGGGCGTGGTGCAGTACGCCCAGGTCGTCACCGAAGTGGCGAGCGAGCCCGACTACGACGCCGCGATCGCGGCGCTCCAGAAGCTCACCTGAGCGGTCACCGGCGGCGGCATGACGGGATCGCATGACGCCCCTGCAACACCTTATCGCAGTCGCTCAGTCGCAAGACATGGTCTGGCGGGAGGACCAGGCTGCCCCTACGGCTTCGCTGCTGATGCCGGCAATGTCGGCGATCGTCGACCTCCTGGGCCAGCTCCGACGGGAATGCGACGGCGTCGTGGCAGGGCTGACGCCGCCGGCCACGGGCTATCCGATCGGTTTCTGCGCCTTCATCCGCGACCGTGTTTTTGACGGGCTCATTCCCACGCCGCTGATCCGCGGGCTCATGGCTCAGGGCCTCGCGCTTCGGAAGGTGTTCGTGATCCTCAAGGATCGTTACTTTCAGAATGCGATCCAGTTCGGCAATCTCTACATCGACGTCGCCAACGACTCGGTCGATCCGACGAAGCCGTGGCTGGAGTGGATGGACGTCCGGGAGGTGCCGTTCGCCAACGTGGGCGATCTGTCGACCATCGCCCGCGTCGCCGGCGACTACCACCGCTGCCGGGTCCATCCCAACACGTTCTTCCCGCTCCTGGCCCCCGTGGTGCCGCTCCTCGCCGTGCACGATGACGGCCGGCTCGGGCTTCTCCACTTCCAGGACGGCGGGTTTCTCAAGGATCTGGCGCTGGGATTCCCACACCTCCGCCACTGGCTCGCCGGGCCGGCCCGCGACCTGCCCCCGCTTCCCGAGGCCGATGCCGAGCGGCTGCGGGAAGCCTGCGGTCGCGAGAACAACGATGCGTTCGCCTTCGAGTGCCGGCCGTGCTCGTTCGTCGATATCGCTGAGCACGCAGATGCCTTCTCGGCGGTCTTCGCCGACCCGTCGCGGCACTGGGCGATCATGGCGGTGTACAACCGCGTGCCCGCGGCGCTCCGCGATCTGCGGGCGAGGAATATCCGCAGCGGCTGATCTCTCAGCCACCGAGCAGCTGCTGGATCGACTTCCGTGCCGCCTCGAGCGCCGCCGGAAGCTGGTCGACGAGTTTGCCGCCAGCCTGGGCGAGGTCGGGCCTGCCGCCCCCTTTACCGCCGACGACCGTCGCCGCGTCCTTGATCCAGTTGCCGGCCGAGAGGCCCTTCTCCTCGAGTTCTCGGGAGATGCCGGCCACGAGCGTCACCTTGTCTCCCTCAACACTGCCGAGCAAGACGGCAATCGGACTCCCCTTCCGCCGCAACAGGTCGATGCACTGCCGCATGGCGCCCGCATCGCTCCCCTTGGCATCGGCGACCACGATCCGGGTGCCGGCCACGGATGCCGCGGCGGCGAGCAGGTCATCGGCCGAAAGTGCGGCCCCGGCCGCCGCCGGCTTTGCCTTCTTGAGTTCGCGAAGCTCCTTGACGACCGCCGTCAGTCGGTGAGGCAGTTCTCCGACTGGCACCTTCAGCGCTGAGGCCGCCTCGGCGAGCGTCTGCTCGGCCTGACGGAAGCGGTCGAGCGCCCTCGCGCCCGTCATCGCCGTGATCCGCCGCGTGCCGGCCGACACGCTCTCCTCCCCGACGATCCGCACGAGGCCGATCTGGCCGGTGCTCGAGACATGCGTGCCGCCGCAGAGTTCGCGGCTCACCCCGTCCATCGTCACCATCCGCACCACGTCGGGATACTTCTCGCCGAACAGCATCATCGCCCCGGCGTGCCGCGCCTCGGCCAGCGGCAGGAGCTGCGCCGCGACGGGCACCGCCGCGAACACGTTGCCGTTGACCATCCCCTCGATCGCCCGCAGCGTCTCGTGATCGATCGAGCTCGTGTGCGAAAAATCAAACCGCAGCAGGTCGGCGTCGACCTTCGATCCCTGCTGCACGGCGTGCGAACCGAGGTGGTGCTGGAGCGCGGCGTGCAGGAGGTGCGTGGCCGAGTGGGCCCGCCGCACCGCACCCCGCCGGTCGGCGTCCACTGTCGCGGTCACTGTCGCCCCCAGGTGGAGCGATCCCTGGCGGAGGTGGCCGACGTGCAGCATGAAGCCCCCCTCCCGCTGCGTGTCGGCAACCTCGAAGTCGCCGCCGGGCCATGCGAGCGTGCCGGCGTCGCCCACCTGCCCGCCCGACTCGCCGTAGAAGGGGGTGCGATCGAGCACCACGGTCACGGGTGATGCATGCCCGACCTCGTCGAGCCGGTCGCAGAGGGAATTCTGAGCGATGATGCCGATCACCTTGCCCAAGGATTCGGTGGCGTCGTAGCCGAGAAACTCCGAGCCGTGCATCGTCTTCTTGAGGGCGTCGAGTGGGCCGGAGGTAAACACTTCCACACGGGAGCCTGCCCCCGACTTGAGGCCGTGCTCGTCCATCGCCGCACGGAAGCCGTCCCAGTCGAAGCCGCAGTTTCGCTCCGCGGCCAGCGTCTCGAGCAGTTCCGGCGGAAAGCCATAGGTGGTGTAGAGCTCCGCGGCGTCGCCACCGGCCACCACCGCCTTCCCCGACGTGCCGATCGCCTTGAAGAGCCGCTCGATCCGCTCGAGGCCGCCGTCGATCGTGGCGAGAAACGACTCCTCCTCCCGCTTGATGACGGCGGCCACGCGAGCGGTCGTGTCGGCGAGTTCGGGATATGGCTTCCGCATCATCTCGGCAACCACCGGCGGCAGCGCGTGCAGAAAGGGCTCCCGCATGCCCATCTGTCGGCCATCGAGCACCGCCCGCCGAAGCAGCCGCTTGACGACGTACTTCTCCTCGTTGTTGCCCGGCAGCACGTTCTCGTGGATCGCAAACGTGCAGGCCCGCACATGATCCGCGATCCGCCGCATCCGGCGGCCGTCGTCGGTGGCTGACTCATACCTACGGCCGCAGACCTCGGCCACCGCCTCCACGATCGGCCTGAGGATGTCGATGTGAAAGTTGGAGTCGACGCCCTGGAGCATGGCGCACGTCCGCTCCAGCCCCATGCCAGTGTCGATGTTGCGGCTCGGCAACGGGTGCAGGTTGTCGGGCGGCGGCCCCACGCGGTTGAACTGCGTGAACACGAGGTTCCAGATCTCCACATCGCTGCCGTCGGGCATCCGGTAGAAGATCTCGCTGCACGGACCGCAGACGCCGTCGGGCCCCTGCGAGGGCGAACTGGCCGGCCAGAAGTTGTCGTCTTCGCCCATCCGCGTGATCCTCGCGGCCGGCACCCCGATCTCGTCGGCCCAGATCGCGAAGGCCTCGTGGTCATCCTGGTAGACGGTGATCGAGAGTTTTTCGGGCGAGATGTTCAGCCAACTCCTCGCGGTCAGAAACTCCCAGGCCCAGTGGATAGCCTCCCGCTTGAAATAGTCACCAAACGAGAAGTTTCCGAGCATCTCAAAGAAGGTGTGATGCCGTGGCGTCCGGCCCACGTTGTCGATGTCGCCCGTCCGCAAACACTTCTGGCAGGTGGTGGCCCTGGAAAACTCCAGCTTGCACTTGCCGAGAAAGTGGTCTTTGAACTGATTCATGCCCGCGGGCGTGAACAGCACCGAAGGATCCCAGCGCGGCACGAGCACGTCGCTCGGCCGCCGCACACAGCCCTTCGACTCGAAGAATGCGAGATACGCTTCGCGGAGGTCATCGGCCTTCATAGTGCCACCGGCTCCCGGAGAAACGCCGGGCCATCACGCCGGCGGGGCCGACACTATACCCGTCGTAGCCGACGCAACGCGATGCCGCTGTCGCCTGCCCCGCGGCCGCAAACGACGCCGCCCACGAGCGGCCGCTTGGGTCGGCCTTCTCGCGGGCGGGCGGGGGGATTCAGATTCAGCACCGCGATCTACGGCGCCGGCGGCGGTCACTCACCGCCAGACGCGTCACTCGCAGCCGTATCGCTCGCGGGCGTAGCACTCGCCATGGCAATCACGGTGTCTTTGCTGGCAATGATCTTCTCCCGGAGTTCCCGCGCCACGGCCGGGTTGTCCTTGAGGAACTGTCGGGCCTTCTCTCGGCCCTGGCCAAGATGCGTCTCACCATACCGCATCCACGTGCCCGTCTTGTCAATCAGCTTGGCGATGACTGCCAGATCGAGGATGTCGCCTTCAACGCTAATGCCGTCGGCATGCATCATGTCGAACTCGGCCACGCGGAACGGTGGCGCCACCTTGTTCTTGACAATCTTCACCTTCACCCGCTGGCCAACAACGTCTTCCCCGTCCTTGAGGGTGCCGATCCGGCGGACATCGACGCGGCACGACGAGTAAAACTTCCATGCTCGGCCGCCCGGCGTGGTCTCGGGACTGCCGAACATCACGCCGATCTTCTCGCGGATCTGGTTGATGAAGATCACGGTCGTCTTGCTCTTGGCAATCGCACCGGTGAGCTTCCGCATCGTCTGGCTCATGAGCCGGGCCTGAAGCCCCACGAATGAGTCGCCGATTTCACCGTCGAGTTCCTTCTGCGGCACGAGCGCCGCCACGGAGTCGACCACGATGATGTCGACGGCATTGCTCTTGATCAGCATCTCGGCGATGTTCATCGCTTCTTCGCCGCTTGTTGGCTGGCTGACGAGCAGCGACTCGAGAGAGATACCAAGCTTCTTCGCCCAGCTCGGGTCGAGCGCGTGCTCGGCGTCGATGAAGGCCGCGATGCCGCCGGCCTGCTGGGCAGCGGCCACCGCATGCAGCGCGATCGTCGTTTTGCCAGACGACTCGGGGCCGAATACCTCAATGATCCGGCCTCGCGGAAAGCCCTTGCCGCCGAGTGCAAGATCGACCGAGAGGCTGCCCGAGGAGATCCCCTCGATCGGAGCCTGCCGATCGGCGCCTAGGGGCATGATCGACCCCTCTCCAAACTCTTTCTCAATTTGCGCGAGCGTGTTTCGCAGCGCTGGATTGTCGTCGAGGAACGCGTGGCCCGACTTGGCCGTTGCCCCCTTCTTGGACGCCCTGCCCTCGTCGAGCCGGGTCTCCTTGTCCTTGTCTTTTGAAGCTTTGTCGTCTTTCTTTCCCATCCGACCGTTCACTCCTGCAAATGCTGTCACCATGGCGACCATCTCCCACGGCTCCCGGCACATCGTCGGGGTGGCTGCTTCGCCACCATGAATCGAGCGATTTACCTCGGAACCGAACACTGAACGCTGGTATAGTATCGGGTTGCAAGCGGCGTGGCAAGTCATTTTTCTGGACGGCCGTACAGTCTGCGAATTCCGCACATTCGGGCGAAAAGGACGGGCTCAGGTCCCTTGCTCAGGTCCCAGATCGCCGGTGCAGCGCTCGCGTCAGTCGAGTTCGGTGTATGTGCGGGCCGTGCCGCGGGCCTTGGTGACGGGGTATTTCAGGGCGTTGGCCCGGGTCTTGGTGCGGTCAGCCTCGTCCTCGTCCACGTCCACCTCCTCGTCCACCCCGAGGCAGTCGGATCGTCAAAATGTCAGCATCTGCCGGTACTCGGCCACACGCCGGTCGAGGTCGCCGCGGTCGATGGCCGCGAGGCGATCGAGGCTAAAGTCCTCGACCGTATAGCTCGCGATCACAACGCCGTAGGCCAGCGCCTCCTTCAGCGACTGCGGGTCGAACCGGTCTTTGCTAGCGAGGTGGCCCATCATGCCGCCGGCGAAGCTGTCGCCTGCGCCCGTCGGGTCGATCACCTGCGGCGTCGGGTAGGCGGGCAGCACGTACATCTCGTGCTCGCTGAAAAACATCGCGCCGTGCTCGCCCTTTTTGATGACCACGAACTTCGGCCCCATCGCCAAGACCTTATGCCCGGCCCGCACGAGGTTCTCATCCTCGGCGAGCAGTTTGGCCTCGGAGTCGTTGAGCACGAGGCCGTCGATCCGCCTGAGCAGCGTCTCCAGTTCGTCCCGCTGGATGTTGATCCAGAGGTCCATCGTGTCGGCCACGGTGAGCTTCGCGTCGGGCACCTGGTCGAGCACGGAGAGCTGCGTGACGGGGGAGGCGTTGCCGAGAAACACAAACTTGCTCTCGCGGTGGTTGACCTGCAGCTTCGGCTTGAACTCGCCAAACACGTTGAGGTGCACCTCGAGCGTCTCACGATCGTTCATGTTGGGCAGGTAGCGGCCTCGCCAGCGGAATGTCTTGCCCCCGGCGATCGTCTCGATCCCGGAGGTGTCGATGCCGCGGGCTTCGAGAAACCGGGTGTGCTGCTGCGGCCAGTCTTCTCCGACGGTGCCGATCATCTTCACCGGCGAGAAGAAGCTCGCGGCATAGGAGAAAAACACCGCCGACCCGCCGAGCACGTCGTCGCGCTTGTCGGTGGGGGTCTCGACGCAATCGAGGGCGACGCTTCCGACGACGAGCAGCGGCATGACGGCCTTTCCGGGGGTGATGAAATCGACGAGAGTATGACCGGTCGCCACCGATTGGAAACCCCGCCCCACGGAGCCTCGCGCATGCATCGTTTCCTCGCCCTCGTCGCGATCACGATCGGACCCCTCGTCACGCCGGCCTGTGGCGACGACTGGCCGCAGTGGATGGGGCCCGGCCGCGACAACGTCTGGCGTGAGGCTGGCATCGTGGAGCGATTTCCAGCGGGCGGCCCGGAGGTGCTCTGGCGCACGCCAATCGCGGGCGGCTACGCGGGAGCGGCCGTGGCGGGCGGCCGCGTGTTCGTGACCGACTACGTCACCGACGCCGACGTGAAGGTGGCCAACTTCGAGCGGAAGGCCTCCACGGGCCGCGAGCGGGTGCTCTGCCTCGACGAGGCCACCGGCGCCATGCTCTGGAAGCACGAATACCCGGTCACCTACACGATCGCCTACCCCGCCGGCCCGCGGTGCACGCCGACGGTCCACGATGGCCGCGTCTACACGCTCGGTGCCGAGGGGGATCTCCTCTGCTTCGAGGCCGCGACGGGCAAGGTCACGTGGTCACGCGATCTCAAGAAAGACTACGCCACAAAGGCGGCGCTCTGGGGCTGGGCGAGCCACCCGCTCGTCGATGGCGACCGGCTGATCTGCGTGGTGGGCACCGACGTGGCCCATGCGGCCGCCTTTGACCTAGCGACCGGCACGGAGATCTGGCGGACGGGCACGGCGGCCGAGCAAGGCTACGTGCCGCCGTCGATCATTGAGGCGGCCGGCGTGCGGCAGCTCGTGCTGGCGAAGCCCGATGGCGTGTATGCCGTCGAACCCGAATCTGGAAAGCTGCTCTGGCAGACGCCCTACAACGCCGACAACGGCTCGATCATCATGACGCCGGTCCGCGTGGGCGATCACCTCTACATCGGCGGCTACCAAGGCAAGAACCTGATGCTGAAGCTCAAGGCCGACGTGCCGGGCGTAGACGTCGTCTGGCGAAACAAGCCCAAGCAGGGCATCTCGGCGGTGAACGTGCAGCCGTTCGCGGCCGACGGCCTCGTCTATGGCTTCCACGAGAGCGGCGAGTTGCGGGCGATGCGGGTGCCCGACGGCGACTTCGCCTGGAAGGGTGCCGGCCCTCTGGGCGAACGGCCGCAGGGCTCGGGCACGGCCTTTCTCACCAAGCATGATGGTAGCGCAGAGAGTGACCACTTCTTCCTGTTCACGGAGACGGGCGATCTCGTGATCGCGAAGCTCACGCCGCAGGGCTACGAGGAGCTGTCGCGGGCCCACCTGCTCAAGCCGACCAACAACGCCTTCGGCCGGGCGGTGGTCTGGTGCGCCCCGGCCTACGCCACCAAATCAATCATTGTCCGCAACGACGCCGAGATCGTCCGCGTGTCGCTGGCGGAATGACCGACGCCGGCCGACGAGGGGGCGATGGCCGGTCGCGAGAGCGCATTCGACTTCCGTGGATCGCCGGCTCGGGGGCGGCAAAACGCCGCCGCCTGCCCGCTGCCGCCGGGGCTGCAGCGGAGATTTTACCCGTCGGCCGGCATCCGCTTGCCGAAGTGTCCTTTGCCTGGCTATCATGCGACGCATTCTAGGGGGAGTCGGAAGGAGCCAAACGCTATGGTAAATTTTTGCTGCTAGTGGACGGTTTGACCCGGCTTGCCTAAGAAACTGAGGATTGCTGCTGAAATCGTACAGCGGCGACATTTTTTCGGCACCATATAACCACAGGTGAAGCGATGATTGAAGGGTTGT
>QWQL01000070.1 GCA_003670825.1 Planctomycetota bacterium | reverse complement strand
TCGATCCTCTGCCCGACGTCCGGCGGCTGTGCATCGAAGACGTGTCGCACCCCGGCGGCGACATCCTCGTCCGCGGCACCATCTCCTGACGCGGCTAGAGCGCATTCAGTTTATGTGGAGCGTCGTCTTTGTATCCGAGGGCGGGTAGGCGAAGGGGGTCGGCGAACGCTCGCGGAGCCTTGGGCGTATCCTCGCCCGGCGTCGCGACTTTTGCCGCCCCCGAGCCGGCGAACCACGTACGTCGAATGCGCTCTCGCGTGTCACTTGGCCGGCATGTCGCGAATGACGTTCCGCCAGTGCGTCACCAGGGCGTCGCCACGGAACGACGTCTCTGCCACGGCCACGCGGAGCGACTTCATCGCCTCGAGCACCACCTTCACGTGGGCGAGCACCTCCTTGGCCTGCTCGTTCTCGTCGGCAGCGGTGAGTTCGGTCTCGGGATCGACCGATCCATCCCGCTCCTGCACGCAGCCGTAGCGGGTCAGGTAGACGACCCAGGGCTCCACGGCGTCGATCAGGCCGGCCACGTCGAGCGCCATGGCACCGGCGAGTGGTTCGTTGAACGTCGCCAGTTGCGAACCGGTTTCGAGCGGGCTCTCCGCCAGCATGCGACCGGCCTGCTTCGGCACCAGCGACAGCACCGCGACCTGCCCGCCGACACCGATCGCCGGACAAATCTGCTCGTCAGTCCCGCTGCGGTCGAGCTTCCATGACCAGACCGATCCGTCGTCGAGCTTGGACTTTTCGGGTTCGGGAATCCGGTAGCCGGCCGGCATGGCGTCGGGGTTCATCTCATGGACCGCAACTGTCAGCTCATCGGCGAGCGCAAACAGGTCGTTGAGACCCTCGCGAAAAAGTTTGGGGTCATCGATCGGCAGCGTGATTGCCGGCTCGAAAAGCGGCAGCGGCTCGGCCGAGGCGGGCAGTGCCTCCTGCAGTCGCTTGGTCCGTCCCTTGGCGTCGAGCACCAGCCCGACCTGGCCGTCGGCGAGCGACTTCGCGATCTTGTCTCGGAGGATGGAGGCCAGCCGACCACCGAGCGGGGCGATGTGCTCGGCAAAGGCATCCAACTTCTCCCCTTCCTGATCGCTCAGTTCGCCGCGACCATACTTCTGCGCGAGGGTCCAGGCCCCGTTGACGAGGTCGACCGCCACGTCGAAACCGGCTGGGTCGTTCTTGAACCGGGTCACCATCACCCCCAGCGGAGCGCCGCCGGCGTGTTCGAGAAGATCGAGCCGCTTCGCACCGTCGAAGGGCTGATTCCGGGCCCAGTTCCAGAAGTAGCCCTCGTAGCCACGGTCGCCCAGGAACGAGAAGCCCATCCAGGGCCCGGGCTCCGGCAGCCGCTTGCTCCATTCATCGATGCCCCGCTCCGCCAGACCGCGGATGTCATCTTTCGCCCCGGCGGGAAGGCCGGCCGATTCGTCGAGTTGGTCAACGACGGCCAGCAACGATTCCATGTCGGACCGTGACGAGCTCACCGCCTCGCAGAGCGACTCGCTCATGTAGGCGATGCCCGTGAGCCGCTCATCGGCGTGGTCGACCAGCGGCTCAAGGGCCGGCAGCGTGAGCAGGCCCTTTCGCTGGCCCCCCGGCACGGCAAGCTTCTCGAGGTGGTCGATCGAGTCGCCGATCGAAACCAGCACCCAGTCACCCACCAGCCCGATACCGAGCACGAGGTCGAGTTCCTCCAGGCGACCGAATACTTTCGCCACTCGGTCGGCGTCACCGGTCATCTCGATCGCAGTCTCCTTGACGTCGCCCCAGGGCACCTGCTTGCCATCGAGCGTGAACGTGAGCATCTCGCCGCCGGCGACCCTCCGCCGCTCCATGGAGCGGGCCAGATCCGGATCGCCCTGGAGCATCAGGGTGGTGAGCACCTCGATCCGCTTGAGCTGGTCGACGGCCACTTCTCCCTTGGTGGTCTTGAAGCCCCAGACGACGTCCGGCACCACGAGGAGATCCAGGTTGTCGGCCAGCGCCTCGAGCACCAGTCGGGCCTGCCGGCCTTCGATGCCCGTCGCCTCTGCGGCCAGCCGTTGGCCGTCCGCCTCTTCCTCCTCGATCTCCTCGACGATGATGTCTCGGTCGGCCACCTCATCGGCGTCGGGAAGTCCGATCCGCTGCTGAGCCGCCGCGAGTTTGCGGACCAAGAGCCAGAACGATACGCACGACGGTTCGCCGTAGACAAACGTGTCGGTCGACACCATGTCGGAGAGCAGTTCGACCGCGTCTTCGTTTTCCGGCAGCTGCATGAACGTGTCGAACGTGGAGAACGGGCTGCCCGGTGTCGTCCGCTGTTCTTCGAGGGAGTCGATGGCCCGCTTCACAGCCGGCAACGCCGCGATCGACTTGAAGGCGTTGCTGTTCACGAGTGCGTCGTACTGCTCGCGGAGTCGCAGCGACGACGACACGAAGGCGGCATCGTGCGGCACCAGCGCCACGCCGAGATCGGAAAGTTTTCGCGGGCCGACCGCCTGCTCGTCGGCGGCGGCCATCGCCGACACCACGACCATCAGGCCCGCGAGCAGCGTGTGGCGTCGAGCCGGCAGGCACGAGGGACGGCGGGGCATCAGCCAGAGAAACAGCGCGAGCATCGGCGGCATCCTTCCGGGCGTGACATGCTGCTCGCCGCGATCCGGACCGCGGCGGTGAACCGTAAAGATACGCGATCCCCCACCGGTGGGAACACCGGTTTCGGGAATCATGTCCGCGGCGTACGCTTTCCTGATTGCAAGGAGCTTTCCCGCGTGTTTCTTCACACCACGCTCATCGTCGACACCTTCGCGGAGGCTTTCCGGCTGCGGTTTGCCCGCCTGCTCGTGACGGCCCACGACGCCTACTGGCTCGATGCCGCCCTTCGGGCGGTGACCGGCTACGGCACCAGCGTGATCGGGTGTGATGCCGAAGTCGGAACCGAGCGGCTGCTCGACGCGGGCGACACCCCCGACGGCCGGCCCGGCGGGCTCGTCAGCCTGTTCGCCTTCTCGACCGAAGCGGTGGGCAAGGCGGTGGCAAACCGCGTTGCCCAGTGCCTGCTGACCTGCCCGACGACGGCGGTGTTCGACGCCATGCCGGCCGAGCAGGAGCGGATCGCCGTCGGCAGCCACGTGCGGTTCTTCGGCGATGGCCACGAGAAGACAAAGGTGATTTTCGGCCGCCGCTTCTGGCGGGTACCGGTGATGGATGGGGAGTTTCTGGTCGAGGAGACCGCGGGCGTCGCCAAAGGCATTGGCGGCGGTAATTTCATCGTGCAGGGGAGGTCGCTGGATGCCGCCCTCGACGCGGCCCGGCGGGCCGTTGAGGCGGTAGCGGCCGTGCCGGGCACGATCACGCCGTTCCCCGGAGGCGTCGTCCGCTCGGGTAGCAAGGTGGGCTCCCGCTACGAACTGCTGCGGGCATCGACCAACGAGGCCTTCTGCCCTGGATTGATGGGCCGTGAACCCACAAGCCTCCACCCCGATGCGGCCTGCTGCCTCGAAATCGTCATCGACGGCGTGGACGAACAGGCCGTGGCCGCGGCCATGGCCGCGGGCATCCGGGCCGCCGTGGGGCCAGACGTGCCGGCGATCTCGGCGGGCAACTACGGCGGCAAGCTGGGCGCGTTTCACTTCCACCTTCACCAAGTGATGAAGCCCGCCTGAACCTCGTAGCCCCCGCCGCCTCGCGCGACCACCGACTGCCCTTCTCCGAGGCCCCTCGCTCTGCTACTCCCCCACATGGCGCCGGGGCTCCGTCCCGCCCATGGTGTGTCGCGAGATCAACGAGGGTCGTCGCATGTCCGAGTCCACAGCAGAGCCCCGCCCTCCCCGGGTCGAGGTGTCGTCACGGCCAGACGCTTCGTCACGCCCGGCCACGCCATCCCGCCAGGAACTGGTGGTGCCTCCGCGGCAGTCGAGCCTCCCGGCGGTGATCGGGGCCTGCGTCTGCGCGGCAGTGGGCTTTGGCCTCGTGTGGGCCCTCGGCATCGGCCGGGCTCAGCGACCCCATGACGACCTCGGTGAGGCGACGGTGGCCAGTGCCGTCGACAACGGTGCGAGTCGCCCGAGACCCGATGCAGGCAGCTCGAATCCGCTCGGCGAGCCCGGCATGCTGCCGCCGACCGACGACGCCCAGCCCGCACAGGAAACCTCACCGGCAGATCGCTGGCGGGCGCGGCCGGTGAGACATGAACCGGATCCGAGAGACGCCCCGGCGGGAGACCAGTATCCCGAGCGTCCGGCGTCATTGGAGCTGCCGGATACCGTGATCCCCGTGTCGGCTGAATCACTGCCTGAGCCGCAGCGGGTGTCGCGATTCTCCTCCCCCGACCTCCCGCCTGCTGACGAGGCCGCAGCGACTGCCGCCGCAGCCCCACCACCCGATCCGGCGATCGACATGCCCACCACCGGGGCACCGGTCGATGCCGAGGGCAGCCCGCATGAATCGCTCGCGGCACCGGAGCGGGCCGCTGGGTCCCCGGGTACCGTGCCCGCGGCCGACATGCCCTCGGACTCTCCGCCGTTGGACCTACCGCCGGTTGCAGTGCCGCGGGCACTCGCCCCACCGTCGGCGGCATCAGAAGGCTCTCTCCCCGAGGATCCGGGTGACTTCGCGGCGGCTCCGGAGCCGCCGCTGCCACCCGCCACGCTGCCAACGGCGTCAGCCGCTCCAAGGTCGGCGCCGGCTGCGTTCCCTCCCCTGCCGCCGGCTCCCTTTCCACCGCCGTTGCCGCCGGCCGGTGCCCTGCCGCCAGCCGTCATCTCCGCCACGGCGGCCGCCATGCCGTCCGCTGCCGACTTTTCGCAAACACTGCCCCTGCCTCCCTTCGCATCGGCACCGCCGGTGATGGCCGACGGCATCGGCAATGCCGATCCGGAGCGCGTGCCATCAGCCTCGCCACCCCCCGCACGGCCGCAACTCGTCGCAGGTCAGGGACGACCCGGCCCGATGCAGCTCGAGGGCATCCAGACGCCGCAGGTCTCGGTCGAAAAACGTGGTCCCCGGGAGATCTCCGTCGGCAAACCGGTCCGCTACGAGATCATCGTCCGCAACATCGGCAGCGCCACAGCGCACGACGTCGTGCTCCGCGACGCCGTACCCCAGGGCACGGCGCTGGTCACCACCACGCCTCCCGCGAGCCCCCTCAGCCAGGCGTCGGGCGACGATGAAGCGGCCCTCGTCTGGTCGCTGGGCACGCTTCCCCCTGGGGGCCAGTCCACGGTCACGATGGAAGTCATGCCTCAGGTCGAAGGGGAGATCGGCAGCGTCGCCAGCGTCAGCTTTCGGGCCGACGCCTCGGTCCGCTCCCGCGCGACGAAGCCCGACCTGCGGATCGAATGCACGCCGCCGGCACCGGTGCTCATCGGCCGCGACGTGCAGGTCACGCTCACGATCACCAACCCGGGCACGGGCGTCGCCACCGGCGTGGTGCTCGAGGGCTTCCTGCCCGAGAATGTCTCCCACCGGTCCGGCCGCGAACTGGAGTTTGACGTCGGCCAGCTCCGGCCCGGCGAATCCCGCACCATCGATCTGGTGCTCGGCACCCGTGGGCCGGGCGTGCATGCGGCCCGACTGGCGGCCCGCGCCGACGGCGGCGTGGAGGTCACACAGCAGCTGCCGATCGAGGTCACCGCGCCCACCCTGGAACTCGCGGTCGACATGCCGCTGCGACGATTTCTTCAGCGGCCCGCGACCTGCACGATCTCGATGGTCAACGCCGGCACGGCCCCCGCACGGTCCGTCGAGCTGGCCGCCCAACTGCCCCCCGGCATGAAGTTTGTGAAGGCCAACAACGCCGGCTGGCACGACGACCGCACCCACCGCGTGCTCTGGAACCTGGAGGAGCTGCCCCCGGGGGAGACCGGAGCGGTGGAGGTGGTGGTGATGCCGGTCGAACTCGGCCCGCAGAAGATCGTGCTGGCCGCTCGCAGCGCCGACGGCCTCGCCGATCAGGTCTCCCACACCTGCGATGTCGAAGGCCTCGCCGCCCTTTCCTTCGAAGTGGTCGACACCGAGGATCCGATCGAGGTCAACGGCATCACGGAATACGTGGTCCGTGTCGGCAACCAGGGAACGAAGCCCGCCACGGGCGTGCGACTGGTGGCCACGCTGCTCGGCGACCTCGAGCCCGTCGAGGCGCAGGGCCCCGGGGGCCATCGGTTCGAGAACCTGACCGTAGCCTTCGAGCCGCTCGCGAAGCTCGCGCCGGCAGAGGAGGCGGTGTTTCGGGTGCAGGCC
This sequence comes from Planctomycetota bacterium, assembly GCA_003670825.1. Classification (GTDB taxonomy): domain Bacteria; phylum Planctomycetota; class Planctomycetia; order Pirellulales; family UBA1268; genus QWPN01. Next base: position 3,567 of record QWQL01000070.1, on the reverse strand, counting down.
AGAGGACGTCGCGCCGGTGACCAGCGGATCCAGGTGCAGCTCACGAGTGCCGACAACGCCGCACCGATCACGAAGGAAGAGGTCACGCGGGTGTACGACGACCGCTGACGAGCCATGCACCGCGTCGGTTACGTCGTCGGGTCGGTATCGAGGTCGGCCGGCGCGAGCTGCGGCACGAGCAGCTGGATGATGACCAGCGCCACCAGGTAGGCCGAGGCGGCCATCACGAAGATCGGCACATAGCTGCCGGTCTTTTGGAGGATGGCGCCGACCACCAGGGCGATCAGCATGCCCCCCACCGAGCCCGCCATGCCGCCGATGCCCACGACCGAGCCGACAGCCCGCTTGGGGAACATATCGGAGACGAGCGTGAACAGGTTGGCCGACCAGCCCTGGTGGGCCGCTGCGGCGATCGAGACGAGGGCCACCGCCATCCACAGGCTCTTGACCTGCGCCGCCGCCAGCATCGGCACGACGGCCAGGGCGCAGACGAGCATCGCCGTCTTCCGCGCGGCGTTGGTCGACCAGCCCCGCTTGATCAGGTGCGACGATAGCCAGCCGCCGCCGATGCTGCCCACGTCGGCCACCAGGTAGATGACCACCAGCGGCAGGCCCATGGTCTTGAGGTCGAGCCCGTGGTTCCGCTTGAGGAAGTCGGGCACCCAGAAGAGATACAGCCACCAGATCGGGTCGGTGAGGAACTTGCCAGCCGCGAAAGCCCAGGTCTGGCGATGGGGGAGCAGCCGGCTCCACGGAATCGCGGCCGTCTTCTCGACGGGATCGCTCTGAATGATCGCGAGTTCTGCGGCGTTCACTCCCGGATGCATCTCGGGATCGCGATACGACACGAACCACCAGATCACCCAGCCGAAGCCGAGCACGCCCGTGATCACAAACGCCCACTGCCAGCCGTAGGCCAGCGTGATCCAGGGCACCACCAGCGGGGTGACCAGCGCGCCGATGTTGGTTCCGGAGTTGAAGATGCCCGTCGCCAGGGCCCGCTCCTTCTTGGGGAACCACTCCGCCACGGCCTTGATCGAGGCGGGGAAGTTGCCCGCCTCGCCCAGCCCGAGCACGAGTCGCGACAGCGCCAGCCCCGCCGTCGCCCCGCCGAGAAACACGACGGCCGGCGGGTCGATGGAGAGCGTCGGAATCCGCAGCCACGGCAGCCAGTCGGCCGCCCCGTGCATCACCGCGCCGATGCTCCAGACCACCACCGCCAGCGCGAACCCGCGGCGGACCCCGATGCGATCCATGATCCGCCCGGAGAGCAGTAGGCCGATGGCGTAGGCCGCCTGAAAGGTGAATACGATCGCGGCGTAGTCCTGCTCGTCGAAATGGAACTGCTCCTGCAGCGTTGGCTTGAGGATGCCAATCACCTGGCGGTCGATGTAGTTGATCGCCGCGGCGAAGAAGAGCAGGGCACAGATCAGCCAACGAACATTGGTCGGCCGAGAGGCGATGGCGGGCATGCTCGTGGCACCTCGAAGGGAAAATCGGCCGCACAGGGTCCCCACCCCCGGCTCGCGAATGGCGGCCACAAGGGAGGCGTATTAAACAGCCCCGCACGGCAATGTGCCATGCGGCCCACCGAACGCAGGTCGAATCAGCCCGAGTCCCCGCCTGAGACCAATGCTAGAGCACATTCGACTTACGTGGTTCACCGGCTTGGGGGCGGCAAAAGTCGCGTCGCCGGGGCGAGGATACGCCCAAGGCTCCGCGAGCGTTCGCCGACCCCCTTCGCCTACCCGCCCTCGCTGACGGAGACGACGCTAGAGCACATTCGACGTACGTGGTTCGCCGGCTTGGGGGCGGCAAAAGTCGCGTCGCCGGGGCGAGGATACGCCCAAGGCTCCGCGAGCGTTCGCCGACCCCCTTCGCCTACCCGCCCTTGCTCACAGAGACGACGCTCCACATAACCTGGATGTGGGCTAGGCGTCGCCGGCGGCGGCAATCGCGTCGGCCAGCGTGAAGGCCTCGTCGTAGAGGGCCCGACCCACGATGCAGCCGGTACAACCGATGCCAGCCACGCGGCGGATGTCATCGAGCGTGGCGATCCCCCCCGAGGCGATCACCGGAGCCTTCGCCACCGCCAGCATCTCGCCGAGGGCCGCGAGGTTGGGCCCTGCGAGCGTGCCGTCCGTGGCGATGTCGGTGTACACGATCGCCGCGAGCGGCAGGTCAGCGTGCCGACGGGCCACGTCGACGGCGAGGAGCGTGCTCGTGTCGAGCCAACCGCGAACGGCCACCTTCCCGTCGCGGGCGTCGAGCCCCAGAACGATTCGCCCCGGGAAGTCGCAGGCCATGCGGATGAGCAGTTCGGGCTCCTCGATCGCCACGCTGCCGACGATCACTCTCGAAAGCCCGGCGGCAAGGTAGGCAGCGGCGGTCTCGAGGCTGCGGATGCCGCCCCCGACCTGGCACGGGATTCCTGCCGCCTTCGCCATGCGGCCGACGAGGTCGGCCTGGACCGCCGCTCCCGCTTTGGCACCGTCGAGGTCGACGATATGGAGCCGGCGGGCACCGCCGGCCAGAAAACGCACCACCATGGCAACCGGGTCGTGACCGAAGACGGTCTCCCGCGAGTAGTCTCCCTGCAGCAGCCTGACACAGTTGCCGCCGCGGAGGTCGATCGCCGGCCAGAGTTCCATCGAACGGTCTCCGCGGTGGGGGTGGTCAGTCACGGCCGATGAACGACGCGAGGAGTCGCAGGCCGATCGTCTGGCTCTTCTCAGGGTGGAACTGTGTTGCGAATAACCTGCCCCGCGCGACCGCCGCGCAGAAGTCACCGCCGTAGTCGGTGACCGCCGTGACGACCGACTCGTCATCGGGCCGGGCATAGTAGGAGTGCACGAAGTAATACCAGCCCGATGCATCGGCCTCCGCCGCCGGGGTCCGCCACCGGACGGTGTTCCATCCCATGTGGGGCACCTTCAGGCCCGCGGGCACATCAAACCGCACGACCTCGCCGGGCAGCAGGCCCAGGCCCTCGTGGCGACCGCCCTCCCAGCCGGTTTCGAAGAGCAACTGGAGCCCCATGCAGATGCCGAAAAACGGCTTGTCGGCTCGGACGTGCGCGATCAGGGGATCGACCAGCCCGCGATCGCGAAGGGCCCGCATGGCATCGCCGAAGGATCCCACGCCGGGCAGTACGACGCGCTCAGCCTCAGCCACGACCTGCGGATCAGCGGTGATTCGGGCCTCGGCCCCGAGCCGCTCGAAGGCCTTTTGCACGCTCCGCAGGTTGCCGCTGCCGTAGTCGACGATCGTGACCATGCGGCGGAGTGTAGCAGGCGGCCCGAAGCCGGTCACTGCGCCGCGATGTCGACCGCAGAGCGGTCGGGATAGACGACGAGTTCCACCCGCCGGTTGCGGGTGCGACCCGCCGACGTCGCATTGGACACCAGCGGATGATTGGCGCCGTGGGCCACGAGAAACAGCTGGCCCTCGTGCATCGTCGTGCGGGTGGTGAGGAAGTCGAAGACGGCAGCCGACCGGGCGGCAGTGAGCTGGTGGGGTGACGTCCATGACGCGTTCTGGAGAGGCTCGGTGTCGACGTGTCCCTCG
>QWQL01000163.1 GCA_003670825.1 Planctomycetota bacterium | reverse complement strand
GCGGACGCGGCTGGAGAGCGAGGGGCAGAAGCAGGCCGCCTGGCGGACCGACCCCACGAAGAGCGGCGTGGCGGGCTGCTTCGGCGACATCGGCACCCATGCCTACAACCTCGGCCGCTACATGACAGGCCTGCTGCCCGAGGCGATCAGCGCGAGCCTGAAGATTTTCGTGCCCGGCCGGTCGCTCGACGACTACGGCCACGCCATGATCCGCTACGAGAACGGGGCGCTGGGCACCGTGACCGCTTCGCAGATCAGCCACGGCCGCGAAAACGACCTGCGGATCCAGATCGACGGCACCCTGGGCAGCCTCGAGTGGCACCAGGAGCAGCCCAACGCCATGACCGTGCGGCACAATGGCAAGCCCCACATGATCTACACGCGGGATCCAAACGCGCCGTTCACGAATGAGTCGGGCAAGGCCGCCTGCCGGCTGCCCGCGGGCCATCCGGAGGCCTTCTTCGAGGCCTTCGCCAACGTCTACCGCGCCGGCTTCGATGCCATGGCCCTGGCGGCGACGGGGGGCCCGATCGAGAAGAAAAACACCGTCTATCCCAACATCCACGACGGCGTCGAGGGGATGTACTTCATCGAGCAGTCGGTCGCCTCCAGCAAGACCGACGGCAGTTGGCTGCCGCTCAAGCACCCGCTGGCGAGGCGCTGAGCCCATGGCTTCCTCCGACACCAGAACCTTCGTGTTTGACATCGAGAGTGTGGCCGACGGAGACCTCGTCTCCCGCCTGCGGTATCCGGGTGAGGGTCTTGCCGCCGAACCGGCGATCGCGAGGTACCGGGCCGAGCTCATGCAGGAGAACGGCAAGGACTTCATCCCCTACACCTTCCAGCTGCCAATTTCGCTGGTGATCGCGAAAGTGGCGAAAGACCTATCGCTGCAAGACCTGATCGCGCTCGACGAGAAGCACTCGCGGCCATCCGAGATCACGCGGCTCTTCTGGGACGGCTGGCAGAAGTATCAGCGGCCGAGACTCGTCTCGTTTAATGGCCGTGGGTTCGACATGCCGCTGCTCGAACTCTGCGCCTTCCGCTACGGCGTGGCGATCCCCGACTGGTTCGCCGAGGATGCGCGAAACTTCGACCAGCCGCGGTATCGCTACAACACGGCGGCCCACTTCGACCTCTACGAATGGCTGACCAACTCAGGTGCATCGCGGTTCGCCGGCGGGCTGTCGCTGGCGGCGAACCTGATCGGCAAGCCGGGAAAGATGGAGGTCGCGGGCCACATGGTGCAGGACCTCTGGGACGCCGGGCGGAAGGCCGAGATCCACGACTACTGCCGTGGCGACGTGCTCGACACCTACTTCGTATTCCTGCGGTCGCGGCTGCTCGCCGGCGACATCGACCTCAAGCGGGAGCAGGCGCTCATCGAGCACGCCCGCGGATGGATCGAGGCGAAGGCCGCTGACTGCCCAGGCCTCACCCGGTACCTCGCCGCCTGGGGCGACTGGAAGAGTCCGTACTGAGGAGCGAACCGGCTCGGCCGCATGCCGGGCACCGGCCCGGGGGCGGCCGGACGCATGAGTCGGCTTCGAGGCCGAGAGCAGCCACATGGCCAGCTCGCCGCCCGTCGTCACTCGCTGATCGGTTCCTTGACGAGCTGCACGAAGTGGTGAACCCGCGATGAGCCGATCAGGTCGGCAACCTTCTTTTCGGCCGCCTTCTTGTCGGCGTACTCGAACAGGGCGAGCCGCTTCATGCCTTGGCTAAAGACGCCCCAGTAGGCCTTCATCCGCACTTCCTTGGCGACCTTCTTGCGGGCGGGCTTCTTCTCGCCGGGCTTCTTGGGCTCCTTGACCTTCTTCTCCTTGACCACCTTCTCCTTCGTCACCTTCGCCTTGGCGGCCTTCTCTTTCGGAGTCTTGGCCTTGTCGCGGGCCTCTGCCGCGTCTGACTGGGCCCGCAGTTCCTTGCGATTCACAACTTTTCGAGCCATGTCTCCGTCGCCGTCCTTCCGTCTATGGGGTAAATGCGGATGAGAAGGGGAAAGTATAGCGTGTCGGGAGGCCACCGCGGCAGCTGACTATACTTGCTAGCTATGTCGATCGCCGCCCCCGACGTGCCGCTCGCCTCGCCGTTTGCCGCCTATCGCGGCCTCGACGACGCCCTGCTCGACGACCGCATCGAGGCCGTTCGCCGCCGGATGGGGTCTCGGCTGGTGATCCTCGGTCACCACTACCAGCAGGATGGGGTGATCGACCACGCCGATTTTCAGGGGGATAGCTACCAGCTTTCGCGGTCGGCGGCCGAGCGGGCCGGGTGCGAGGCGATCGCCTTCTGTGGCGTCCACTTCATGGCCGAGACGGCCGACATCCTCGCCAACCGGCCCGACCGAGTCGCGGCCCGCGGCGGCCGCCGGGTGGCCGTCGTGCTGCCCGACATGGCGGCTGGCTGCTCGATGGCCGACATGGCGGCGATCGAGCAGGTGGAGGACGCCTGGGCCGACCTCGGCACCGTGGTCGACACCTCCGACATCACGCCGGTCACCTACATCAACTCGGCTGCGAGCCTGAAGGCCTTCTGCGGTCGCCACGGTGGCATCGTCTGCACCTCGAGCAACGCCCGGGCCGTGCTCGAGTGGGCGTTTGCCCGAACCAGGCGAGTGCTCTTCTTTCCTGACCAGCACCTCGGCCGCAACACGGCCCGGGCCATGGGCATCCCGCTCGACGAGATGGCCCTCTGGAACCCGCACGAGCCTGCCCTCGGCGGTAATCCGCGGGCTCAACTCGAGAACAGTCGGGTGATCCTCTGGCAGGGCCACTGCAGCGTGCATGCGATGTTCAAGCCGGAACACGTCGCTGCCGTGCGGGCGAACCTGCCGGGGGTCAAGGTGCTCGTGCACCCGGAGTGCTCGATGGAGGTGGTCGACAGGGCGGATCTCGTCGGCTCGACGAGCTACATCCTCGGCCAGGTTGAAAAGGCTCCGCCGGGTACGAGCTGGGCGATCGGCACGGAGCTGCACCTCGTGAAGCGGCTGGAGAAGAACCATCCCGAGCAGACGATCCGCTTTCTTTCGCCGGTGATGTGCATGTGCGCTACGATGTATCGCATCGACCTGGCCCACCTCTGCTGGAGCCTGGAGCACCTCGAGCGGGGCAAGCCCGTCAACGTGATCCGCGTGGACGATGAGACAGCGAAGTGGGCCGTGACGGCGCTCGAGCGGATGCTCGCCGTGTCGTGACGGCGAGAGCCCATTCGACTTCCATGGATCGCCGGCTCGGGGGCGGCAAAAGTCGCGTCGCCGGGCGAGGAGTTCGGCCCGCTCACCCGTCGGCGGAGTATTCGTCGAGCAGGCTCTCGACGCGGGCGAAGACGTCGGTCATCTGGTCGGCGTCGGGGAGGAGCGTGACCCGGAAGTGGTCGCGGTAGGGCACGTTGAAGCTCGAACCCGGCGCTACGAGCACGTGTTTCCGCTCCAAAAGATCGAGCGCAAACGCCTGGTCGTCAAAGGCGGCCAGGCCCCCAGGGAGCCGGTCGGCGTGCACGCGGATGAAGGCGTACATCGCCCCCTGCGGTGGCATGACGGAGAGCCAGCGGCTGCCCGCCACGGCAGCGAGCATCGCCGCGCGGGTCGCGTGGAGCCGTCCGCCCGGCCGGGTGAGGTCGAAAATCGACTGGTGGCCACCGAGCGCCGTCTGCACCGCGAACTGCCCAGGCACGTTGGAGCACAGCCGCAGGCTCGCCAAGAGTTCCACCGCCTGGATGTAGTCGCGGGCATGCTCCCGCTCACCGGAGAATACCAGCCAGCCCACGCGAAGCCCGCAGGCCCGGTAGACCTTGCTGAGTCCTGAGAAGGTGAGGCAGAGCGCCTGCCGGGCGAGCGCGGCCAGCGGCACGAACTCGGCACCGTCGTAGAGCATCTCGTCATAAATCTCGTCGGCGCAGAGCACGAGATGCCGCCGCTCGGCGATCCCGGCGAGGGCCGCGAGCACCTCGCGAGAGTAGACGGCGCCGGTCGGATTATTGGGATTGATGATCACCAGTGCTCGGGTGTGTTCGGTGATGAGCGCCTCGATCTCCGCAGGGTCGGGCACGAAGCCCCGCTCCGGGCGGCAGGGGTAGTGCACCGCCTTTGCCCCGTGGATCACCACCGAGGCCGTCCAGAGCGGGTAGTCGGGGCTCGGCACGAGCACCTCATCGCCGGGATTCAGTAGCGCCCGCATCGCCAGCATGATCATTTCGGAGACGCCGTTCCCGATGAATACGTCGTCGGCGGTGACGTCCATCACCCCGCGGTTCTGCTGCTGCATCACCACCGCCTCGCGGGCCGGAAAGATGCCCTTCTGGTGCGAGTAGGGATCGGCCTGATGGAGGTTTTCGACCACCGCCACCCGCATCGACCCCGGCATCCGGAAGCCGAAGGCCCCGGGGTTGCCGATGTTGAGCTTTACGATCTCATGCCCCTCGCGCTCGAGCTGTTCGGCGCGGCGGGCGAGGGCCCCGCGGATCTCGTACTTCACCTCGTGGAGGTGTTCGGACGCGCGGAGCGGACGAAGGGTCATGGCGGGGAGATTCCTGGGGAATCAAGCATCCTACACTCGGTCCAGGGCCTCATTCACCGAGTGCTGCCTGGAGCGTATTCCACGGCAGCGGCATCCAGGGCACCGCATCGGGCAGGGAGGTGGGAGGCCGCGGCCCGTTGAGGTGACGGGGTGTCGCGTCGGCCTGCTCCATCGCCCGATCCACGGCGGAGCCCAGCCGCTCCAGCCAGTCCGGCACTTCCACGCCCGAGCCGCTGGCCACACCGAGGAACGTCCCGGCCTTGGCCTCGAACGCGGCGGCGGCACCCTGCGGTTCGCCGTCGACCAGTTCGGCAACCGCCGGCTCGACCAGCGCCTCCAGTTCATCCTGCTCGAGCATCGCGGTGAATGGCCGTCGCACGCGATCGGCGATGCTCGCCAGCCGCACGCTCCAGTGCCCCTCGAGCTGATCGAGCCTGCCCACGAACCCGGCCGCCGTATCGCGGGTCTCCTCGCGGAGCCGCTCCCGCCAGGCTTCCGCCGCAGCCGCCACACCCCGCCGCGCGAGCACGCGGTGGGCCATGTTGACCGGCCGCAGCGTCCAGGCGATCCGATCGTGCTCCGCCTTGACCCGCAGGTAGTCGAGCAGGATGTGGAGACACTCTCCGCGGTCTGACTGCGTGGTGGTGGAGTTCCAATCACGGTACTCGGCATGGTTTTCGGCCACGCTCTCCAGCACGAGCCGCAGCCGTGTCGCCGCCTGCTTCATCGGCAGCGCTCCGGTGATCAGGTCTTCCACGAGCCGCTTGGGATGCCGTGACGGCGGCGGATCGGGAATGTCGGGCTCGGCGGCGAGGTCGGTGAGGTGTTCCAGCCAGTTCCGTACGCCTCCCCGGAGGATGCCCCGCAGCGACGACGGCGCCAGCAGGTGCTGGGTGAACAGGCCGGCCCCATACCGCTCGATGAACTCGCGGGTCGTGGCAAAGGTCTTGTCGTCGCGGAGCCGCTCGAGCACCGAGAGCCGGAGCTGGCGGGCGTGGGTCATCCAGGTCTCGAGTAGCTTCGGCACGAGGAGCGATAGCCCGTCGAGAATCCTCGCGGTCCGCGTGGCGGCATCCGCGTCGCCCGTGCTGCTGCTCTCGACGATGCGTTCGACCAGCGCCGTGGTTCCCGCCTCGAAGACGCGATCGAACTCGCTCACACTCGCGCCCCCCGGAGGACGGCGGTTTTCGAGTGCCTTGGCGAGCTGCACCACCGCGATGGTCTCCTGGACGAGGCCGAGCCGCGGCAGGCATGCGGCCAGCCGCTCCAGCAGCCGCTCTCGACCGCGGGCCCGCACGATCCGGTCTGGGCGGCCGCCACGGGAGAGCGGCACGTAGAGGACGGCCTTGCCGACGAGGCGTTCGCAGACCACCTGCATGCGGGCAGAAGTGTCGCCCGAGTCGCTCCGCATCAGGGCCGCGAACAGCCCGCCGACGCTGCCGCGAGCCGCCGCGGCCGTGCCCGGTGTGCCGAGGTGGAGCCTGGCCGAGAACAGCCAGAGCGTTTCGCCGGCCTGCACCGCGGCCTCGATCAGCCGCTCGGCCGCCGCGTCGCGCTGCCATCGGAGGCGATCGAACTCGGTGGGCGACATGCCCGGCGGTGGTTCCTGGTCGCGGATCGAGACGAGCGTGGCGGCACGAACCATGGTGCGGCGCAGCCGGCGGATGGTGTGCCGCCAGCCGATGATCGAGTCGAGCTCCTCGGGAATCGCCTCCTCCCCGGAGGCGGCATCAGTGGCGCACCAGGCCGTCACCGCCTCGCGGAACAGCCGGAGCACGCCCCGCAGGAAATCGGCCGCATCCTCGATCGATGCCAGACCATCGAGCGACGCGCCGCCTGGGCCGTCGACGTCGATCATGCCGCCATCCACCCCGTCGTCGGCGGAGTCGCGCCACACCATCGATTCGTAGGCCGCTGCCACCCGTTCTTCTGCATCGGGCTGATCGAGGTCGTCGTCGTCACCGCCGCGATGTGCCCCGCTGCCGCCGACGTCGGGGGCCACAGCCGCCGCCGCGATGACGTCGACCACGCCGCCGGTGTTGGCTTCGACCATCTCCAGAAAGCGCCGAACCCGGGATCGTCCGGTGGCCGAGCGGTCGGCGCATGCCTGGCCGATCCAGCGGGTGGCGGCGGTCAGCCAGGCCGGACCGCTGCGGTCGATGGCCGACCCCTCCAGCAGCGATACCCAGTGAACGAGCAGTCCCGAAGCCCCTTCGAGATCACCCTCGTCGAGGAGCGCGTCGGCAGCCTGCGCATGACTGCGGGGCGACGTGAAGGCGGCCACTTCCCGTCGCCAGAATCCGGCGGGCGGCGGCTCAGCGGCCATCTCCCGCCGCCGCCGGAGCGCGGCGATCACGTCGCGGGCCGAGTCAACGCACTCGCGGCCCGAGAGGTGCGGCACGTTGGAGACGGTGGTCGTCGCGAAGCGGTCCCACCACGACGCGAGCGACTCGAGCTTCGCCGCGGCCCGGTCGGCCGCCGGCTTCGCGCCGACGAGGCTGGCCTGCCGCCAGGCGGCGGCGTAGCCCTCGAGGATCGATCCAGTTGCGGTGATCAGGTCGTCGACCCGCGGATCGGGCAGGCTCTCGCCGCCGGGTTCATGCAGGGGGAACTGGCCGGAAAGTCCGAGGATGTTCCAGGGATCGACAGCCGCCCCGCAGCCCACGGCCCGGGAGAGGAGGTCGGCGGCCGCGTCGAGTTCGTCAACCGCGGCGTTGGCATCGCCATGCCGCCAGAGCGCCCGCTGGGCCGCGACGACGCGGCTGGTGATTCGGGCAAGCATGCGGGCGCCGGCAGCGGGCACGGTGCCGGCCAGCCGCTCGGCGGCAGCGGCCCGCCCAAGCCGGGCGAGCACCGCGGCCAGGGCGACGTTCTCGACCTGCCGGGCCCGGCGGCCCGCGAGCACGGCGTTGATGTGCCGCCGCACGCCACCGAAGGGCTGCCGCATCCGCTGGGCTTCGTCTTCGAGTCGCTGGCGATGGTCGGCGGGGAGGGCCGTGAGCAGCCGGCGATAAAACTCATCGCGATACGAGGCGATCCGCGGCAGCAGTTCCGCCAGCGAAAGCGAGGCCTGGAGCGCGCCCGGCCCATGCCCCGAGAGGCCACTGGCCATGAGCATCACGCCCGCAAGCACGGCCGACGACTCCCAGCGAAGCTGCGGCTCGTCGACAACGCGTCCTGCGGCGGGGGCCGCGCGGGGCCAGGAGAGTATCCCGTCGAGGGTCGCCTGCTGCACGACCATCCGCCGGTACAAGCCGCGTTCGTCGATCCGGGTGGGATCCCAGAGGCCGAAGAGATAGTTCGGCCGGCTGGCGGCCGGATGGAGAAAGTCGAAGGCCCGCGGGTCGATCGCCAACTCTTCCAGGGCATCGAGGTCGAAATCGGCCTGCCGGAGGAGCTCCACGGGTACTTCGCCGAGGATCGCGATCGCACCGGCCACGAGCTGCCGGTACCGGCCATGCGCGGCGCCAGCGCCTGCCACGTAGAGCGGGATCGGCCGCACCCGTTCGTGCGGGTAGGGCTCCGACAGACGGCCGTTTTCGAGCACGGCCACGGGCCGCCAGCCGACGTAGTCGTTGACGCGATCGATCGCCCGCTGCACGCCGGCGTCGCGATCGTCGTCGGGCCCGCTTTCGGCCAGCAGCGAGCGGATCGCCGCCATCACCAAAAACGGCCGCTCGATCGCCCCTGGCGGCTGGTGCTCGAGCACGTCGGCATGAAAGCGACGGTAGGCAGGCAGCAGGCTATCGAACGCCGTATCGATGGCCCACCGCGCCTGGGCGGCATTGCGGAAGGCCGGCGTGGTCGACTCCAGGTCGGCGAGCCGAGTCCGCAGTTCGGCCGCGACCAGGTCGGCAGCATCGGGCCGTTCGACCACCGTGCCGTCGTCGTCGGCTGGCTCGATCGCCGCGTAGAGGTCATTCATGCCGCGCCAGACGGCCGCGTCGAATGCCCCTGACGAGAAGTTGAGGTAGCCGAGCACCATCGCCGCGGCGTCGCGGGATCCTGACGGCTTCGCTGGGTGCTGCATCGACGGGAGCCCGCACAGGCGGGGACGGGCGGCTGGAAAAAGCGGAACAATCAGCACAAGCCTAGCAGTTTTGTCCCCTTCCGATCGCGAACTATCCTTGCGGAGCCGCTGGCCGGCGGCCCATGCCCATCGCAGGACACCATCTCCATGCCTCGCTTCTTCCCGCTCCGCGCTGGCACGCTGGCTGCCTGCGGCCTCTGGACGCACGCAGCCGTCGCTGGCGGAGCGCTGCTCTGCGGTACCGCCGGAGATGAACTCGTCGCCGCCCGCGCCGGCCTGATCCGCGAGTGGGTCGTGCAGATTCCGTTTGATTCCGCCGGCTACAGGCTCGAGCACCTCGCCATCGGCGACGGCATGGTGGTGGCAACGTCGGGTGACGGCGGGGTGCATGCGGTGGCAACGGCGACCGGCTCAGCCGGCGCAGCCCGCCCGGGCAGCGTGCTCTGGTCGCAGCGGGTGGGCCGACCGGGAGGTTCCGGTCAGTCGGCCGGCATCGGCGCCGAGATCGTGACCGTCGCCCGCGACCTCGACATCCACGGCCTCGACGCCGCGGATGGCAGTGTGAGGTGGCGACGATCGTTCGGCCGGCCGGCCTCGGGTGCAGCCGTGCCGGTGGGCGACTGGGTTTACAATCCGCTGTCCGGTGACGGCGTGATGCGGATGCCGACCAATCCCAATGCCAGACCGAAGCCGGCAGCGGGCAGGGCTGACGATGATCGTGACCGCCAATCTGCCGATGACCATGCGACGCGAAAGGCATTAGCTGAACTGCTGCGGCCGATCGCCATCGATGCCTCAGGCCGCGTGGAGTCGGCCCCGGTGCCGTACGAAGGGGGCGTCGTCTGGTGCACGGAGCGGGGCCGCATCGTGGCGGTGATCCCCATCAAGTCAGAGTGGGAGCGGATGGAGTTCGATCTCAAGTCGTCCCCCGCCGGGCCGCTGGTGGTGCGTGGCTCCACGATCTACGCCGCGACGCGGCGGGGCGATCTGGCGAGGATCGATGACGTGTCTCGTGAAGACGTGCACGATATCGGGTGGACCTGGCATGTGGTGCTGCCGCACCCGCCCGAGGGCGGTCCGCTTGTCGGCGGCGACACGGTGGCCGTCTCGCTCGGAGACGAGGGCATCATGGCGTTCTCAACGCAGACAGGGGACGAGCGTTGGCGGAGCTGTGTCGCCGGCCGACTTGTCTCGGTGACGGGTGACAGGGTGTGGTGTGTCGATCGCGTCGGCCGCCTGGCGAGCCTCGACCTAGCCACGGGCATGCCGAGCGAGTGGAT
>QWQL01000095.1 GCA_003670825.1 Planctomycetota bacterium | reverse complement strand
CTCGGGGCTCCTGGCGGTATTCAAGCGTGCGGGACCTGGTGAGCACCACGTGGTCATTCGTGCCGGCGAGCAGCACGTCGCCGGCGAGCGGCTCCTGGCCCTGTTCGATCACGCGAACCGCGCGGCCGGTGCGATCGCCCAACCACTTGGCCAGGCCCGGGGCGAAGGCGACGTCCACGTGCTGCACCAGGATCACCGCCACGTTCCAGTCCTGAGGCAGCGGAAACAAGAGGTCCGAAATCGCCTTCGGTCCGCCGGTCGAAGCACCGACGACGAGGAGCCTCGGCGGTGTCGACGACGTGACCGCTCGGCGAGCCCGGCGCGGATCGGCTGTGATGCCGACGAGTTTGGCGATCGTGCCGATCTTTTCCACCAGAGCGCCGGCCCCGGTGACCTCGCCGGTCGGGCCGAGCATCGGGGTGTCGACCGCGTCGAGCGCGCCGTAGCCCATGGCGTCGTAGACGAGCGAGATGTTGCCACTGACGGTCGCCGTGACGACGAGGATGGCGCACGGGGCCGTGGCCATGATCTGCCGCGTGGCCTGGGAGCCATCCATGTGGGGCATCAGCAGATCCATGAGGATCAAGTCGGGGCGGTCTCGCTTCGCCATCGCGATGGCCTCAACGCCGTCGCTGGCCGTCCACGCCACCACGTGGTCGGGCAGGCTGTCCACGACGCGCCGGAGCGCCTCGCACGCCGCTCGCAGGTCGTTCACGATCCCGATTCGCATGGTCGTTCCTACGCGGTCGCCTCGCCGATCAGATCAATGATCGTATCGACGAAGGTCTCGTCGTGGAAACTGCTCTTTGTCAGGTAGCGGTTCGCCCCCGCATCCAGCCCCCGGAGTCGGTCTTCCTCGCGGTCTTTGTAGGAGACGATCACCACGGGAATCTCGCGGCGGGTGGGGTCGGCCTTGATCAGCGTGACCAGGCCGATGCCGTCCATCCGCGGCATGTCCACGTCGGTCACGACCAGGTCGTAGTGGGTGCCGCGGATGGCATTCCAGCCGTCCATGCCGTCGACGGCCACGTCGACCACGAAGCCCCGCGCGTGCAGCAGTTGCCGCTCCAGTTCTCGGACGGTGATGGAGTCGTCGACCACCAGGATCCGCTTCCGCTGCCGGGCCTGCTCCGCCATCCGCTCGAACTCCACTCGCGAGAGCCGGCGGCCCATCAGCACGTTGTCGATCGAGCGGACGAGGTCCTCGACGTCCACGATCAGCACCGGATCGCCGTTCTCGAGGAGCGAGGCGCTGTTGACATCGGGCACCTTGCCGAGCCGCAGGTCAAGCGGGCGAACTTCGAGGTCGCGCTCGCCCAGAAACGTATCGACGATCATGCCGAACTGCTGACCGCGGTCGCTGATCACCACGACGGGCATCGGGTCGGCCGGCGGCGCGGCGGCCGCCTCGAGGATCTGGGCCGCCATCACGAGGCCGATCGACACCCCATCGCGGTCGAAGTACTGCCGCCCCTCGACGGTGCGAATGTCTCCCGCCTTGCAGAACAGAATCTGGTCGATCCGGGTCAGTGGGAAGGCGTAGGGCTCGCCGCCGATCTGCACCAAGAGTGCCCGGATCACCGACATCGTGATCGGCAACTGGAGGGTGAACACGGTCTGGCGGCCGGGTTGGGTCGCCACGCGGACGCTGCCGCCAACGCTCTTGACCATGCTCTGGACGACATCCAGCCCCACGCCCCGCCCGGAGATTTCGGTGACCTGATCCTTGGTGGAGAACCCGGGCAGAAAGAGGAACTCCAGCAGTTCCAGTTCGGTGAGCTGGTCAGCCACCTGTCTGGCCACCAGCCCCCGGGCCACCGCCTTGGCCCGCAGGTGTTCGGTATCGATGCCCCGGCCGTCGTCGGTGAGCGTGATCTGCAGCATGCCGGCCCGGTGCCGGGCCTCGAGGCGGATCGTGCCAGCGGCCGACTTGCCGGCGGCCTCGCGGTCGGCCGGCATCTCGACGCCGTGGTCGAGCGAGTTGCGGATCAGGTGAGACAGCGGCGCCTCGAGTTTGTCGAGGATGTCGCGGTCGACACCCGTCTGATCCCCCTTCACCTCGAACCGTACCTGCTTGCCGAGCGTGCGGGCCACGTCGCGAACCAGCCGCGGAAAGCCCCGGATCCCGTCGGCGAGGGGCCGCATCCGGCTGACGATCACCTCGTGGTGCAGCCGGTTGGAGAGGTCTTCGTTGCGGCGGGCGAAGCTCTCGAAATCCTCGACGTGGCGGGTCAGCGTGGCGAGATTCGCATCGGCTCGTTCGCGGATGGTGGTCAGCATGGCCGTGATCGCCGCAGGCACGGCGACGTCGCCACTTTTGAGCTTCTCGTCGACCGCGGAAATCGCATCGCAGAGGTCGACGTCGCTCGCCCGCAGCTGCAGCAGCGCGTCGACGAAGGGGCGGAGCTGCCGGGTTTCCACGAGCGATTCGCCGGCGAGGCCGACGAGTCTGGTGAGGCTGTCCGCCGAGACCCGGACAACCCGGTCGGCCTGCTCGCCCCCACGCGGCGGCGCGGCGGGGACCGCGGCCGAGGGCAGGGGCAGGGGCAGGGGCTGGGGCTGGCTCACGGTCTGGGGTGTGGCCGGAGTCGCGGTCTGAGGAGTGCCTGACGGGATCAGCGCGACCACCTTGGCCGCCGGAGCCTCGGCCGCGGCCGGCACCGGAGACTCCTGCTCGGCGAGCATGGTCGTGAGTTCGGCCACGAGTTGCTCCGCCCGGGCCGCCCAGTCGCTCGTCGGCTCGAGCGCGTCGTCGGCCTTCGAGATGGACGAGAGGAAGTCGACGCCGCCGAGCAGCCGATCGGCGTGCCGCGGCTGGACCCGGAACGTGCCCTTGCCGGCTGCGACGAACACGTCCTCGAGCGAGTGGGCCACTCGCACCGCCGGATCGAGCCCGACGATCCGGGCCGCGCCCTTCAGCGAGTGGGCTGCCCGCATCATCGATTCCACGGTCTGCGGCGACCGCTCCAGCTCCTCGATGGCGAGCACCCCGGCCGAGAGCACGGCGGTCTGGCTCTCGGCCTCGAGCCGAAAAAGTTCCAGCATCGAGAAGCCGCTCAGGTCGTCAGCCATGGGTCGGTCCTCCGCTCATGCCGATACCGTGCCGTTGAGGGTCTCGAAGAGGCGGACCTCGTCGAGCAGGGCCACCGTCCGCTCCTGCCAGGCGAAGAGGGCCGACGAGCAGCGGGCCGCGGCCTGGCTGACCGTCGACGGCACCGGCCGCAGGTCGGTCGTGCCCACCCGGTGCACGCCGGCGACCTCGTCGACGCCGACCACCCAGCGCTCGGCACCGTGCGGGGTCTCTCGCTCCATCACGATCAGCCGCGGCGTGCCCGCCTCGGCCGTGCCGTCGCTCCCGTCATCCGCTCGGGGGCCGCCCGGCAGGCCCAGCACCTTGTGGAGTGACATGCAGAGCTGGAGTTGTCCGCGGATGTTGACGAGCCCGGCGAGGGCCGCGCTGGAGCGGTGGGGTACGGTATGGACCGCGCGGGTAGGCGTTACTTCCACCAGGGCGGCGGTGGGAAGCGCGAGCCATTCCCGATCGACGCGGAATACCAGCACGCTGGTATCGGAGGCTTCGGTCGCCGCGGCAGGTTCCTCGAGAATCACCCGCCAGGACTCGAGATACCCCTCCGGTGCCGCGCGGTCGAAGAACGTGCGGGCCGCCTCGGCAAGCACCGGGCAGTTGCGGCAGTGCACGAAGGCCTGGAGTTCCGGGCAGCTCCGATCCCCTGCCACGCCGATGATCCGCCAGCACTCCGCCATCGGAGCATGCACCACGGCTACCTCCCGCCGCGCCTTGTCGATCATGGTGCGGCCTTTCGGGCGAGGACGCGGGCCGCCGACTGGCGGTAGGTTTCGGCCATCCGGGTGTCGCCCCGCTGCCTCGCCAGCAAGGCCAGCGACAGCAGCGCCTCCTCATGGCTCGCGTCGAGGTAGAGCGTCTTGTGGAGGCAGCCCTCGGCCCGGTCGAGGTCGCCGAGCGACTGGTGGAGCATTCCCATCAGGAAGAAGAGCTCGGGCGCCGGCGGAAGTGCCACCCGGTGCCGCGCGCAGAGTTCGAGAGCCTCGAGATGCCGGCGAGCGTTGGCGAGGGCCCCCGCCTGCTCGAGCAGTTCTGCGAGGGTCGGTGTCGCTGCGGGGGGGGCTGGAGGCGTGGTCGGCATTGCCGATGCCGTTGGCCCCCGGCTCTCCTGCGTCGGCCGGAGGCTCGCACGCGGGGGTCGGACCGGCGGCTCGGGCGGCGGCGGTGCCGGCGGCAGATGAACGCCGCGGCGCAGGGCAAACAGCGAGGCCGCGCCGGCTGGAATCCAGTCCCCCTTGAGAATCGGAGGTTCGGCGGCGCCGAGCACGAGGATGCCGTCGGGACGGAGAAGTCGGTCGAGCGTCCGCTCCACCCGGCCACGCGCTTCCGTCGTCAGATAGATCAGCAGGTTGCGGCAGAAGACTACGTCGTAGGGGCTGCGATCGGCAGCGAACTGGTCGTCGCACAGGTTTGCCCAGGCGAACCGCACGCAGGATACGACCCGCTCATTGAGCACCGCGGCCGATCCCTCGGTGCGGAACCAGCGCTCGCGGAAGGAGCAGTCGGCGTTGCGAAACGCGTTGGCGGAGTAGCGGCCCCGGGCGGCCCGCTCGAGTGCCGCCCGGCTGACGTCGATCGCGTCGATCACGAACTGCCCGGGTGTGAGCCCCGCGTCGAGCAGAGCCATCGCCACGGAGTAGGGCTCCTCGCCGGACGCGCAGGGCGCACACAGGATCCGGACAGGTGACCGGCCTGGTAGCGGGGCGAGGGTTGCCGCAATCGTGGCGACGAACTCGAACACCTGCCGGTCTCGGAAGAACCAGCTCTCCGCGACGATCACCTCCTCGACGAGTTTGTCGCGCTCCGCCACGTCGTCCCGTACCACCGCGACGAACGCCTCGGGGTCGGCGATGCCCACCGCCTCCATGCGGCCCCGGATCGCCCGCGCGAGCGACGCCGTGCCGATCGTCGAGGCGTCGAGTCCGATCCACTCCCGCAGCAGTTCGATGGCACCGTCAAGCATCAGGGGGCCTTCGCGGCGGGTTCGGGAAACAGGCCGGTGGAGATGTCGGAGGGCAGGAGCTGTTCGACGGCGATCAGCTGGATGGTGCGGCCGCCGATCCGGAGGATGTTCCCAAGAAAGGGGGTGTCGTGGAAGTCGAGCGAGGGGAGCGAGGCCTCCGCGTCCTCGGTGGAGCAGATCGAGATCACGTTCTCCGCCACCAGCCCGAGCTGCCGCGGATCTCGTCCCGCCAGCAGCCACTCTACGACGATCACTCGAGTGCTCAGCCGCTCCGCAAGCGGTCCGGTGGCGAGCCGCTGCCCCAGGTCGAGGAGCGGCACGAGCCGGCCACGGTACGTGAAGATGCCGCGGATGTAGGCGGGCGTGTGGGGGATCGGTCGGGCGGGAACAAGTGGCAAGACCTCGACCACCCGCCGCGATTCAATCGCGTAGGTCTGTCCGGCGACGGTGAAGGTGAGGAGTTGCATGACGGAGAACCTGCCTGCGACGACGGTCGAGCCTGCGGGGCGGAAACGTTCTGGCCGTGGAGCCGGCGCGGTCGATGGAACGATCCGCGGCGTGTCCGGGCCCCATGAAGGAGGCTCTGGGCGCTCGTGACGACGAGCGCTCAGATCGTGAAGCGGGAAACTTCCTCCTTGAGGTCGCCCACGGCCTCGCGAAGGTGGACCGTAGCGCCATTGAAGTCGTTGAGTGAGGAGGCGGTGCGGGTGGCGCCCTCGGCGAGGCGGATCATCGCCTCGCGGATCTGCTCGGCCCCCTGCGACTGGGCCCGCATGCCTTCGGTGACCTGGCCAAAGCGGCCCGAGATGCCCTGCACGGCCTCGATGATCTCGCCGAGCTTCGCCGACACGTCGCCGATCTCGCGGACGCCTGTACGCACCTGCTCCGCGAACTTGTCCATCTCCATCACGCCAGCCGACACGCTGTACTGCATCTCCTTGACCATTCGCTCGATGTCGAGTGAGGCCACGGCCGTCTGGTCGGCGAGGCGGCGGATTTCCCGGGCGACCACGAGGAAGCCGAGACCGTATTCGCCCGCCTTCTCGGCCTCGATCGCCGCGTTGATCGACAGCAGGTTGGTCTGGTCGGCCACTTTCGTGATCGTGGTCACTGCGAGGTTGATGTTGGCCGCCCGCTCGCTGATGACGGCGAGCTTCGAGCCGAACGAAGAGGTGCTCTCGGCCAGCTGCCGCATCGTGCCGTCCATGCCCCCGAGGCCCACGCGGCCGGCGGTCGCCATCTTGCCCGTGTGCGAGGCCATGTCGTTGACCTCGGTCATCGTCCGCAGCAGTTCCTGGCTGGTGACCGAAATCTCCTTGACGGCGGCGACCGCCTGGCTGGTTGATGCGCCGTAGTCCGTGATCACCTGCTGCTGTTCGCTGGCCGTGGCCTGGATCGCGGTCGCCGTCGAGATCAGCGCGACCGATGAATGCTGGATGCGTCCAATCAGGCCACGCAGGTCATTGGTCATCTTCTGGATCGCGCCCAGCAGGGCTCCCGTCTCGTCGTCGGCCGTGTCCCCGACGTCGGCCCGCAGGTCACCGCCGGCGACCTGGTTGGCCACCGCCACCGCCGTGCGGATGGGCGTTGAGATCGAGCGGGCGACCGCCAGCGCGGCGGCCGTCACCCCCAGGATCGTGGCCAGTGACAGGCCGACTACCGCGAGCCGCTGAAAGCGCACCAGCCCAAAGGCCTCGGCGGCATCCTGCTTGACGACGAGTCCCCAGCGGAAGCTGGGGACGTAGCACCAGGCCGCGGCGACCTCCATGCCCCGGTAGTCGATGGCCTCACCGTAGCCACGGTCGCCCGTGGCCGCCCGCTGCGTGGCGGTGGCCTGGGCCGAGGCCAGTGGGATCTTCATCCGGAACGCGGCGTTGGTGGCATGCCGCAGCGGCGTGGTGATCAGCACGGCGTTGCCGACTAGTTCGCCGGCCACGATCTCGCCGGTGTCACCCAGTCCCGTCAGGTCGGAGAGGATCCTCCAGACCCGCTGGGGACCGAGGGCGAGGGCGAGCACCCCCGTCACGCGTCCCTCATCAAGCACCGGGCAGGTGACGAATGCGAGCGGCGTCGCCGCCTTGCCGTAGGGCTGAAAGCCCGAGAGATCCGACTGCAGGAGCGTCCGGGCGCGGTCGAAGCCCGCCGCCAGTTCCGAGGAGACCAGGCTGCCGCTGGCGATCGACGATCCGCAGGGGATCGACTCGGCCAAGGAAAAAATCACGCGGCCGTCCCCGTCGAGTAGCAGCAGGTCGGCGTAGTCGAACGCCTTGGCAACGTACGTGAAGTACTCGCGGAACTCGGCTCCGGCCTCGTGGAGGGCGTCAGTGCCGGGAACGGCGGCGAGTTTCCGAATGGCTTGGGTGAACGTCGGCCCGCGGGCGAAGGCGGCGCAGTCGCGGACCCGCTCGGATGCGTACGACTCCAGCTCGTTCGCCTTGCCGGCCGCGATCTGCACGAGGTTGTCGCGGACCGACTTCTCCAGGGCCGTGGCTGCGATCCGCGCCGTGATCGCGGTCACGATGGCGCACGGGATCAGTGCGATCACGAGGAACCAAAAGAGTAGCCGGCCCGCAATCGACCGGCGCAGCTTCGAGTTGCCCTCCACAACGCTCATCGTGGGGCCTCCCCCTTCATGGCCGACGTGCCGCCCGGCCTGCCCCACTGCCCGCCCCATGACCGTTGCAGGTCGGCCACGAAGGCCTCCCACTCCGACCGCGATCGCGAGATCGGGAAGGGCACGGGCCGCACCGCCGTGCGGCTCGACCAGACGATGTCGAACTGGCCGTCGCTCCGCACCTGGCCAATGAAGACAGGCCGCCAGGTGTGCTGGGTTTCGGGGTCGATGGCGATGATGCCCTCAGGGGCGTTGAGGCTCTGATGCCGCATCGCATTGCGGACGGGCCGCACGTCGACCGTCTCGGCCTCGCGGACCGCCTGGGCCCAGAGTTGGACGCTGTTGGAGGACGCCACGATCACGTCCGATGTGGTCCGGTCGCTGCCGTAGCGGGCCTTGAAGCCGCGGACGAACGCCAGGTTCTCCGGGCGATCGATGCTCTGGAAGTAGTTCCACGCCGCGTAGTTCCCGGTCATGGCAGCCGCGGCCGGCATCCGCAGTTCGTTCTCGGCGACCGCAAAGGTGACGATCGGCGTGGTCTCGGGAAGCATTCCGGCCGCCCGCACCGCCTGGGCGAAGGGCAGCGCCGAGTCGCCGACCACCGAGCTGAGGATCACGTCCGGCTTGGCAAGCGCGATCCGCGTGGCAAGGTCGTCGACGTCGGTGCTGCCAAACGGAAGGTATTCCTCGCCCACGAGTTCCGCATCGAGTCCGGCGATCTGGTCGGTGGCGATCGCGTTGACACAATGCGGCCAGATGTAGTCGGAGCCCACCAGGAAGAATCGGCGAGCCTGCAGTGTGGACCGGCACCACTGCACGGCGGGCGTGATCTGCTGGTTGGGCGAGGCACCGGTGTAGATCACGTTGGGCGACTGCTCGAGTCCTTCGTAGGCCATCGGGTAGACGAGCAGGTGGTCGTTCGCCTCCACCACCGGCAGCACGCTCTTGCGGGAGGCGCTCGTCCAGCATCCGAAGATCACGTTCACGCCGTGCTCCCGGATCAGCGCCTCCGCCTGGCGGGCGAACGTCGGACCGTCCGAAGCCCCATCGGCGATCACCCAGCGGATGGGCCGGCCGAGCAGGCCACCCTGCCGATTGATCTCTTCGAGGGCCAGCACCTCCGCGTCGATCATCGACCGCTCGCTGACGGCCATCGGACCGGTCTGCGAGTGCAGCAAGCCCACGACGATCGGCCGCCGGTTGACCAGCAGGCGGTCGATCACAAACCAGCTGCCGGCGAGCAGTGCGGCCAGTGCAGCGGCAGCCAGCCAGCGACGCAGGCTGTGCCGGGGACGGCTCACGGGCGGATGCAAACGCGTGGGCATTTCGAAAACACCGCGAGGTCGGCCCGGGGCGGAAGCCCGCGGAGCCATCCTGCAATCTTTGTCCATCTTTCCTGACCGGGCGACGCGCCGGCGAAAAAACTGGTTTTTTTGGCAGAAATTACCCCGCTTTGAGGGGCAGGCGGGAGCGGACTCGGCGGCACGACCCTCCCATCCGGCGTTTTTGATACGTTCCCAACTGGTGGCCCCGGGCGCTGGAATGGGGTATATCAACAGTGCCGGAGGATCTGACGCTTCCTTCGGTATTCGCTCACCCCGCAGCGTCCGGTTGATCGCCCACGATCCCCGAGGACGCCATTGGCATGGAGTCGGTTGCAAGCACCCAACCCGCCCACGACGCCATCGAGCGGATCATCGGCATTTCGCCCTGGGCCGAGCAGGTGCGGCGGTCGATCGAACTCGTCGCCGTTCATCAGTCGAGCGTGCTCATCCTCGGGCCGAGCGGCACTGGCAAAGAACTCATCGCCCAGGCGATTCACTCCTGTAGTTTGCGGTGCAAGAAAGCGTTCATCCCTGTCGACTGTGCGGTGACGACCGGCACCCTGTTTGCCAGCCACATGTTTGGTCATGTGAAGGGGTCGTTCACCGGAGCGACGTCCTCGACGCTGGGCTGCTTTCGGGCGGCTGAGGCGGGCACGATCTTCCTCGACGAGATCGGGGAGATGGAACTCGAACTCCAAGCCAAGCTGCTGCGAGTGCTCCAGCAGCGGGTCGTGGTGCCTGTGGGCAGCCACCAGGAAATCCCTGTCGACGTCCGAGTGCTCGCCGCCACCAACCGCGATCTGGCGTCCGAGGTTCAGTTCGGGAGGTTTCGCGAAGATCTCTT
>QWQL01000169.1 GCA_003670825.1 Planctomycetota bacterium | reverse complement strand
TCGGGCGGCGGCGGCAGCGGACCGTCGATGCCGGGGCTGCACCAGGCCGGGGGCGGTGCGGCCGGAGGGGCTGCGGGTAGTTCCGGGAGCATGAGCGGGTCGCTGTCGGGCCAGCGGGGCAGCAACTGGGCGAGCCTGGCAACCAACGACAATCCGGTACCGCTCACGCGGCCCATCAAGCTGGAGTGTGCGGCAAACGAGTTTCGTATCCTCGGCGATGGTGGTCGGGTGGAGACGCGGATTCCGGTCGGCACCCACACCGTCGATTCGGTCGATCCGCTTGTCCGCGAGGTGCATGCCGCGGTCGGCCGGTGGGGGCTGGCGGGCGACCGCATGTACTGGAAGCCCGAGCTCGTGCTCTCGGCCACGCCCGACGGCGTCGACCGCCGCGACGATCTCGAGAAGCTGCTCGCCGACAGCGGCATCGACACGCGGCGGAGCGAGACCAAAGACAAGGTCAAGAATCTTCCCCCCGTGCAGCGAACGGGCGGGCTCTTCCCCAGGCGGTAGACGGAGGCGGCGAATGGCACGCGCACGACACGAGGAAGACCTCAACGCGGGGCAGGACTCGTTCCTTGACGTGATCACGAACATCGTGGGCATCCTGATCATCCTCGTGATGGTCGTGGGCGCCCGGGTGCACAAGATCTCGCTGACCGCACACCAGGCGGTCGCGCCCACGGCCAACGCCGACCTCGAAGCCGAAGTCGGTGAGCTCCAAAGCACCTTGCTGTCGGCGGAGAGCGAGATCGATGAGCTTCAGGCGCAGGCGCGGATGGTCGGGGCCGCGGCGGAGGGGGCGGCCAGTGCCCGCCTCGAACTCGCCACCGCGGTGTCGGCCGCCAAGGTCGAACTGGAACGGCGGAAGCAGGCCGCCGATGCGGCGCAGGTGGCCTTCGCCGAGCGGGCCGCCAAGCGGCGGGAGCTCGAGGAGTCGATCCAGAAGTGCACGCTCGAGGCCGAGGCCGTCAAGCATCGCAAGGCGACCACCTCCGAGGTGCTCGCGTATCCCACCCCGATCGGCCGCACGGTCAACGGAGAGGAGATCCACTTTCGCCTGGCGGGAGACCGAATTGCCTACATCCCGCTGGAAGAGCTCTTCGAACTCGCGAAGCGGAACACCCAGCGGCACGCAAACTCGATCGCCTCGATGGCCAACCGCATCGAGACGGTCGGGCCGGCCCAGGGCTTCGCTCTCGACTACGTGATCGAGGCCAAGGTGGATCAGGCGCGGGGTCAGGTGCTGATCCGGTCACGGGAGTGGGCGGTGCGGCCGGCCGAGCCGTCGGTGGGCGAACCGGTGGCGGAGGCGCTCGGGCCGTCGTCACGATTTCGCCGTGCGATTGCCGGCGTGAAGCCCGACACCACGATCACG
This sequence comes from Planctomycetota bacterium, assembly GCA_003670825.1. Lineage (GTDB taxonomy): Bacteria > Planctomycetota > Planctomycetia > Pirellulales > UBA1268 > QWPN01. The sequence continues at coordinate 8,542 of QWQL01000169.1, read as the reverse complement.
CTCTGGTGCTATCCCGACAGCTTCGCGGCCTACCGGCAGGTCCGCGAGGAGCTGCACCGGCTCGGGATCCCGACGGCGGGCCGGCCGCTGCCGGAGGGCGCCCCGATCGGTGGCTCGACCGAGGGCAGCAAGTCGGTCGTGCAGTAGCGGCCCCGCTGCCGCCGCCCGCTCACGCCGTCGCTTCGCGGATGCCGGCTTCCACGGCGGCGGCGAGCGTGTCGAGTTCGTCGAGCGTGATCGACAGTGGTGGCATGATCACCACCACGTCGCCGAGCGGCCGCACGAGCGCGGCATACTTTCGTGCCGCGAGGCTGGCCCGCATCCCGCGCCGCTCCTGCCACGGGTAGGCGGCGCCGGTCGCCCTATCCGCCACGAGGTCGAATCCGGCGAGCAGGCCGCACTGCCGCACGGCCCCCACGTGGGGCAGTCGCGAGAGCCGTGCAGCATGCTCGCGGAGCCGTTCGATCTTCGGTGGCAGCGTCTCGAGCACGCGGTCGTCGCGAAACACATCGAGCGACGCGAGGCCGACGGCCGCGGCCAGCGGATTGCCGCCGTAGGTGTGGCCGTGAAAGAAGGTCCGTCGGTCGGCGTGGGTGCCGAGGAAGGCGTTCCAGACTCGCGCGGTGGTGAGCGTCGCGGCCATCGGCAGGTAGCCGGCCGTGAGTCCCTTGGCGAGGCAGAGAAAATCGGGCGACACGCCCTCCTGCTCGCAGGCGAACAGGGTGCCGGTGCGTCCGAAGCCCACGGCCACCTCATCGAGGATCAAAAGCACCTCGTGCCGGCGGGCGAGGTCGGCCACACCACGGAGGAAGCCCGGCGGGTGCACGTAGATGCCCGCGGCCGCCTGCACGATCGGTTCCATGATCAGTGCCGCGATCGTGCCCCGGTGCTCCGTGAAGATTCGCTCCACCGTGGCGAGCGACTCCCCGAGCGACGGCGGAGCGTTGCCCGTGGCGGGGCACGGGCCGCCCGGCGACGGGATGCGGATCGCCTGGAACGTCAGCGGCTGAAACATCGCCGTGAACCGGTCGACGCCCCCCACGCCGATGGCGCCGAGCGTGTCGCCGTGGTAGGCCTCGCCGATCGCCACGAAGATCTTCCGGTCGGGCTGCGGCGTGGGGGCCTGGAGCCAGTACTGGAACGCCATCTTGAGGGCCGTCTCGATGGCGCTCGACCCGTCGCCCGAGAAGAAGACCTTCTCGAGCCCCTGCGGTGCGACCTCGACGAGCCGGCGGGCGAACTCGACCGTGGTGGGATTGGAGAGGCCGAGGTTCGTGGTGTGGGCCACCTTGGCGGCCTGCTCGGCGAGGGCCGCATCGAGCCGCGGGTGCCGGTGGCCGTGCACGTTGCACCACATGCTGGCCGAGCCGTCGAGGTAGCGGTTGCCGTCGGTGTCGACGAGCCACGAGCCCTCGCCCCGCTCGATCAGGAGCGGGTCGTAATCCTGCATCTGCGTGAACGCGTGCCAGACGTGCTCGCGATCCCACCGGAGCAGGTCACTCGCCGGCGGCGCGGCGGCGCCATGATGGGCCGCTGACTCACGCGGCGGCAGCGTCGCCCTGACGGTTGAACTGACGGCGGAACTGGCGGTTGAGGTGATCGTCATGCCGACAGTGTAGCGGCGGCCACGCCATCTTGATCGCTGGCCAACGCCACTTTCGAGCGACAGGACTCCGAAGAGCGATCAACGACCTGAGGCAGGAACTGTCCGCGGGTTCGCGGGCTCCGATCTGCCCCCTGTCGGTTGTGTACCGAACAGAACGGCTGCAGGTGCTTTCTCATCCCTGCCAGAACTCGAGCAAGAGGGTGCAGTCTGGGCAGAGATCGATCTTCTGCCTGCCGGACGCGGAACGAGCCTCGTAACGGCCCGAATCTCCGAGCACGAGGAGAGTCGACCCTCCCTCATCGGGATCGATGATCACGTACCACCGCACCCCATTCGCTTCGTAAAGATCACGCTTTACAGTCTGGTCGCGTTGCCGAGTCGCCGCGGAGAGAATTTCGACGACGAGTGCGGGGGCCTGTTCGACATGCCGCTGCGGCGCGGGGCCGCATACGACGACCAGATCCGGCCGTACGACCGTGTCATCGGAGACGACCCAGTCGATCTCCGCGAGAACTGTCGCCTTGCAGCCGGAGGCGTCGATCGAGTTCCAGAGCGTCGCGGCCATCCTGGAGAGCAGTTCGGCATGGCGGCCGAAGGGGCTCGGTGTCATTGCCACCGCAACACCCGCCAGCAACTCCCAGTCGCCCTCCCACGCAGCGTGGTCGGCAACGGTGTAATGCGGCACGTAGCGGGGGGCGGTGCTCATGAGTTAAGGATAGGACGGTCAGCGACACGTCCGCAAGCGTCTGCCGGGGGCCAATCGCTCGATGAGGAATTGTGCCGACAGTGTAGCGGCGGCCGCCCGATCACTCCCGCGAGGCGAGGGTGAAGTCGACGTCGTACGTGGGCCGAGGGATTCCATGGGCCCGCACGGCGATCCCGCCCATGATGGCATACGGGAGCCTCAGTTCCTCGAAGACGTCGATCAGGTCGTGGATGACGGCGGTGAGGTCAGTCATGAGCCGTGGCGGAGCGTGTCCGCATCGCAGCGAGCGCGGTGAGGATCCGTTCGTTTCGCCGATCGTTTTCGCGCCGTAGCAGTTCGAATCTGCGATCGACCACGTCGCTGCGGCCGGCCAGCAGGTACGGCGTGTTCTCCTGAATCATCTTGAAGGTGAGCGCGAGCCGCTCCCCCGGAGTCATGCGACGATACGACTCGAGGGTTTCCTTGCTGAGCATGGCAAGATTATAGCCACCGGCATTCGGCCGCCGTCATGCCGTGCGCCCGGCAGGCATGGCCACGGACGTGCCTCCTCCTGCGGCGAGTCGGCTGGCGGCGCTCCCCTGCACAACCGCGGCCTCGATGAAGCCCTGCGAACCGACGAGGGCCACGAGCGTGCCGGGCGGCGCGTCGCCGTAGGTGCGGATGAGCGTGGTGATCTCGTGGTCGCCCACGCGGAGCCGGCCGGCAGCGACGAGCCGCGGCCAGAGGTCGGCAGGCAGGTTGGTGATCAGGGTGCCGAAGGTATCGACATGGATCACCTCGCCGACGAGGCCGGCAGTCGTCTCCCTCGGCTCGGGCCACGGGAGGATCGCGAGCGGCCCCGCGGGTGGGCCGAGCGACTCGGGTGTTACCCCGTCGAGCAGGGCGACGGCGGCTGGTGCGAGCACGTCCCTGCCGTGGAACGTGGCCGCAGCGGCGTCAACGACCATCAGCACCCGTGCGGCGGCTGCCGGCGACGCCGAGAGTAGGCGGGAGAGCACGCCATTGTCGGGGCAGAGAAACTCCTGATCAGCGATCCGGGCCCACACGAGCCTCCGCGACGTGCCCACGCCGGGATCGACGACGACGATATGGAGCGAGCCTGCGGGAAAGGCGCGGCAGGCCTGGCCGACGAGCCAGGCCGCGGCGCGGACGTCCTGCGGGGGCAGGTCGTGGGCGATATCCACGAGCGTGAACGGCGTGTGGGCGTGGAGGAGCCGGCCCTTCATCTCGGCCACGTAGCCGGAGCCGGTTCCGAAATCGGTGGTGAGCGTGACGACGCGGGGCATGAGTCCACACGAGTGTATGCCACGACACGCCTTCATCGTGGAGCTCGTGGGCGGCACGGTAACACCTGGCGGAAATCAACGGAGCCTGTCGGCCGCAACCAAGGATGCAACGGATGCCACGCGATGGCATCACCCTCCGCGCAAGCCCCTCGCCGTGAGCCGATGGCCGGCTCGGAGACGAGAAGGAGCCTCGGCGACCGTGTGATAAACTCCTCGCGACGAACAGGTGCCGCCCCGAAGGAGTGACGCATGGACGAGTTTTTCCTGTCCCGGAGGGACTTCGTGGCGGGGTGTGCCGGGGGGGTCGCGGCGGCGGCCGGGGGCACGACGGGCCGCGCGGCCGACCCTGCAACGATCGCGACGGCGGATCTGCTCGCCGACTACGTGGCCGCGCACGATCCCTCCACGGCGGTCGAACCGCTCGGCGGTGGTGAGATGTTCGGCGGACGGTGGCGAACCAGCCGGCTCACGAGCCAGACGTGGAAGGGAGTGGCGTGGGAGCACGAACTCTCCATGTTCATGCCGGCCGAAGCCCGAGCCGCAGACCGGATGATCCTGTGGATCGACGGCGGCAGCCGGAAGAAGGTGCCCCAGGCACAGGTCGTGGAGCCCGGCGAGAGCATGCGGATTCTCGCCGCCGTGGGAAACGCCTCCGGCCTGCCTGTCGCGGTGGTGCGGCAGGTGCCCTACCAGCCGATGTTCGAGGGGCTCGACGAGGACGGGCTGATTGCCCACACGTTCGTGGAGTATTCCCGCACCGGCGACGCCTCGTGGCCGGTGCTTTTGCCGATGGTGAAATCGGCCGTCGAGGCGATGAACGCCGCGTCGGCACAGGCGAGCGAGCACTGGGGCCGTGAGATCGATGGCTTCGTGGTCACGGGGGCGAGCAAGCGGGGCTGGACCACCTGGCTCTCGGCCGCGGTGGACGAGCGGGTGAAGGGCATCGTGCCGATGGTGATCGACATGCTCTCGCTGGCCGACCACGTGAAGCTCCAGGTCGCCAGTTTTGGCCGGATGTCGGAGCAACTCGACGACTACACCTCGCGAGGCATTGAGAAGCTCTTGGCGACGCCCCGGGGCCGCGAGCTGATGGGGATCGTTGATCCCTACGCCTATCGCGACCGCTACACGATGCCGAAAGTGATCGCCCTGGGCACGAACGACCCCTACTGGCCGCTGGAGGCATGCGGCCTCTATTACGAAGGCCTGCCTGGCGACTGCTGGCTCTCCTACTGCCCGAACGCCGGCCACGGCCTGCCGATGCCGCGGATCGTGGGGCTGGTCGCGGCCCTCGGCCGGCACGTCGCCGGCATCGAGCCCCTGCCGGGAGTGGCGTGGGCATTCGAGGCCGATGGCCGCGGCGGTGCCGAGTGCGTAGTGACGTGCGACACACCGCCGGATCGAGCGACGCTCTGGACCGCGACGTCAGCCACCCGCGATTTCCGCACAGCGCACTGGTCGTCACAGCCGGTGCAGGCGGCAGGGCCGGAGTGGCGGGCGGTCGTCGGGCCGCCGGAGCGGGGATTCGTGGCGGGCCTGATGGAGTTGGAGTTCGCCCGCGAGCCCGTGCCGCTCGCGCTCACCAGCGGCGTGAAGCTGCTGCGGTCGGCGTGAAGCCGGGCCTCGTGCGGGTCCGGTATGCTACCGACCGGTTGGGTGACACAGACGGCATCGGCGAAGGAGCGACGGGGCATGAGCGGACATGATCGCGGAGCGGCTGGCGGAGCGGGTGAGGCGGCGGCGGCGCGGCATGCGCTCGTGGGGCCGCCCGACCTCTGGGAGATGAAGCGCCAGTTCCAGATCGATTTTTTGCGCGGGGCCGGCCTCCAGCCGCAGCATCGGCTCCTCGACCTTGGCTGCGGCACGCTCCGTGGCGGCATACCGCTGATCGCCCATCTTGATCCGGGCAACTACGCCGGCGTTGAGGTGCGGCGCGACGTGCTCGACGAGGGACGCCGCGAACTGGCAGACGCTGGGCTGGCCGGCAAGTCGCCGCAGCTGGTGCACTGCGAGCGGCTCGCGGAACTCGACCTTGGCCGGCGGTTCGACGTCGTCTGGGCGTTCGCGGTCCTCATCCACATGGAGGATGGCATCCTCGACGAGGCGGTGGCGGCGGTGGCGCGGCACCTCGAAGATGACGGGATCTTCTATGCGACGGCCCACTTCGGTACCGAGCCCGACGGCTCGTGGCAGGGCTTTCCACTGGTGCGGCGCGAGGCGGCGTTTTATACGGACGTCTTCGGCCGTGCCGGCCTCTCGATGGCCGACATGGGCCCGCTGACGTCGTTTGGCCACCAGCACCCGCGGCTCACGGCCGAGGTGCAGGCGTGCCAGCGGATGCTGAGAGCCACAAAAGGTCGGGCGGGGTGATTCGCTCGCTCGTGTCTCAGAGCGCGTTCGGTTTACGTGTATCGCCGGCTCGGGGGCGGCAAAAGTCTCGTCGCCCGGGCGAGGATACGCCCAAGGCTCCTCGAGCGTTCGCCGACCCCCTTCGCCTACCCGCCCTTGGTTACGTAGATGACGCTACAGATAACTTAAATGCTATCTAGGCCCGGCGTTGAAACTCGGTCCCGCCGCCATTCCGGGGAAAGCGGAGGCGTCATCTTCGGGCACACGGACGAGGCTGGCTCGGTCAGCCGCCGACGAACAGCCGCCGGGGCTTGCCGCCGCTCGATGACGAAGCCGTGTCGCCCGCCGCCGCGGCGACCGCCGCCATCGCCTCGGTCCGTGCCGACGCGGCTGGTGCGGACGCCGTTCCGACGAGACGGAAGCCAGAGTCATTCTCCTCCCGGGTCGCCACCGCCTGCGTGAAGGTGGATTTCTGGAGCGTGATGGACCCGCCCGCCCAGAACCCACCCCGCAGCCCGCGGAGCAAGCCCCGCGCGCCCGTGAGGTCATTCCACTGGTAGACGGTGCCGTTCTGGTTCAGCGTGCCGTAGTGGCTGCCGCTCGAGGCGAACGCCGAGGCGTCGGTTAGGTAGTTCTGCGTGGGCGAGAAGATGGCCGACTGGGTTACGCAGTAGGTCACGCCCTTCAGGTAGTTGACGATCGGGCCCACGGCCGATGCCGGGTCGTTCGTCGGCGGGATATCCTGCTGTGTCGCGTAGGCGTAATAGCCGGCGACGCCCGCCGCCTTGTCGGGAGTGAAGTACGCGGCCTTGTACCACTCGTTCTCCGTGGGGATGAAGAAGGTGGGCGCGGCCCGGGTGTTTGGATTGACCGCGTTGCGGGGCACGGCCTTCCGCCCGGCCGACCTCGTCAGGTCGTAACCGCCGTTCTCGGTCGTGCGGGCATTCTGGCCGCCCGTGGGCTGGCCGTTGGCCATCCAGTTGGCGAACCGGGCCGCGTCGAACCAGCTCACGTAGGTGATCGGCCGGTTCGCCGCGGAGCCGTCGTTGTTCATCACGCTGTAGGAGTACCGGCCCGGTTTGCCGATCCGCGTGATCCCGGCGACGGCTAGATCAGTGGTCATCCGCTGGTTGTAGAGCCCGTGGGTGTCGGTCTTGGCCACCGCGTTGAGAAACGCGACGTACTGACCGACGGTGACGTCGGTCTTCGCGATTGCATACTCGTACGCGACGGCCCCGAAGCCAGTGGTGTCGGCGGCGTTGTTCGCGTCGCCCACCGAAACGAAATCCACCACGACCGGCGCCGCGGCGGCTGACGTGGCCGCCAGCCGGAACCCGGCGTTCGAACCGACGGCCGTGGACAGGATCCCGAGCCGATAGGCCGACGAGAGGTAGGACGAAAACGACGTCCAGCCGCCGCCACGAAGAATCACGGCCCCGCCGGCCATGCCCGCCGACTCCAGCAGTTCCCAGGCATTACCGTTCTGGTCGAACGTGCCGTAGGAACTCGGGCTGGCCTGCATGGCCCCGACGTTGGTGAGGTAGTTCTGCGTCGGTTCGATCGTCGGCTGCTGCGTGACCGTCATCGCCCCCGTCGCCAAGATGTAGTTGACCTGGTTTGGCGAGCCACCGATCACGTTGCCCGGCGTTGCGTTGCTCCGGGTGGCGTAGCGGTAGTAGCCGCCGCGGCCGCCCTGCAGCGTGGGCGCGTAGTAGGCCGCCTTGTACCACTGGTTCTCGGAGGGCAGGAAGAACGTCGGCGCCGCGCCCGTGTTGGGATTTACGGTGTTTCGTAGCGGCACGGTGCCGGGCGTGGCGGCGAGGAGATCGTAAGCGCCGTTCTCGGTGGTGGCGGCGGTCTGACCGCCCGTCGGCTGGCCGTTGGCCATCCAGTTGGCGAACCGCGCGGCATCGAACCAGTTCACGTAGGTGATCGGCCGCTGTGCCGGACTCGTGGCGCCCGCGGGCGTGATGCCAGCGGGGCCGGTCACGGTGTAGGAGAAGTTCCCCTCATCGCCGGAACGGAGGATTCCGGCCGAGGTCGTGTCGCTTTCCATCGCGGTGTCCCAGAGCCCAGCGGTGTCGGCCACCGCGACCGCGTTGAGAAACGTCGCGTATTCGCCGATCGTCACTTCATACTTGCCGATGCGGTAGGCCCCGGCGACGCGGCCGTAGCCGGTCGTGGGATCGGCGGCGTTCTGCGGATCGCCGACGGGCACGAGGATGGGGTCGATCAACGCCAGCGCCAGCCGCGGCTCGAGTCGCTGGAACGAGAGTCGGGCGGCGCGGAGGGGCCGCGTCTGGCGATGGGGCGTGGAGCGGGGCATGGGGCGGATTTCCTGGAGCCGCAACGGAACTCCTGGAATTCTACCTTCGGTGCGAGCGTGTGGTGAGCGGTTGCAGCGGAGACGTCCGCCCCTTCCGTCACATCGCCTTGATCAGGTCGAGGCACAGCTGCCGGACCTTGCCGGGATTCGCGTTGGGGTTTTTCTTCTTTGCCTGGCCGATCAGGCCCGCCGCGGCCTGCTCCTTGCCCCCCCTCACGTCCGCCACGATCTTCGGATTGGCGGCGATCAGTTCCTGGCAGAGCGCGACG